>JAYTHT010000647.1:0-2302 GCA_043732365.1 Novosphingobium sp.
AAAGGAGCGATTTTCGATGGCTATCCGCGTACGGCGGGCCAGGCAGCGTCGCTTGCGACGATCCTGAGCGATCGTCAGCGCAAGCTGGACCATGTGATTGAACTCGATGTCGACGAAGATGCGCTGGTCGAACGCATCACCGGCCGGTTTACGTGCGCGACATGCGGCAAGGGCTATCACGACCGGTTTGATCTGCCTGTGGTTAAAGGCACGTGCGACAAATGCGGTGGCCATGAATTCAAGCGACGACCCGATGACAACGAACAGACCGTGCGCACGCGCATGGCCGAATACCGCGCCAAGACCGCGCCGATCCTGCCGATCTATGAAGCGCAAGGGATAGTGGCGCATATCGATGGCATGGCGGCAATGGACACTGTATCCGCCGCGATCGAAGCGATTATCGCGTAAGCGCGGCGGCAATGGTTATAGGCTTCTAACCCGGCGAGTCGGACTCGTCGGGTTTTTTTGTTATGACACGACCGGTTGCAGGAGAATCAGGATGGCGGCGATACGGCGGGTTTTGACCGTATGTTTGATCGGGATGGTGGCCTGTACCGTGCCCGCCCGTGCCGATATCATTGCCCAAACCGCGCAAGGATTTGTTTCGCGCAATGTGGTCGTCGTGGCGGGCAGCCCGGCGGCGGTGTGGAAACGCCTGGTCACGCCATCGGTGTGGTGGTCGCCGGATCATACGTTTTCGGGTGATGCGGCCAACTTGTCGCTGGATCCAATGCCGGGTGGCTGTTTTTGCGAGCGCTTGCCTGGTGAGGCTGTACCGGTCAAAGGCGCAAAGCCGGGCACTGTGGCCCGCGGCGCATTGCGCGGCGGTGTGGAACACATGCATGTGGTTTATGCCGAGCGTGGCAAGGCGCTGCGGATGACTGGCGCGCTGGGCCCATTGCAGAGCGAGGCGGTTAACGCCACGCTGACTGTCACTTTGAAACCGGTGGATGGTGGCACGCGCATCATCTTTGAATATGTTGTGGGTGGCTATATCCGCTATCCCGCCGACAAAATTGTCCCGGCGATCGACACGGTTTTGGGCAACCAGTTGCTCAGCCTGGCGCATACCTTTGCGCCAGGATCGGCATCACAAACATCGGATAAGTCCGACACTACGCCGCAAACGGCCCAAAACGCGGGGCCTGCAGACGCAACGGCGCCTGCAGGGCAAGGTCTGGATAAACGCGGGTTGCTGTTGCCGCGTGGCCGTATCTGGAGCCTGCCGCCCAGCGATGCGGCGCCACCGCCCGTGCCGCCTGCACCCGCAGCAGTGGTTGCCCCCCTGCAGACTGCGGCGGTGCCGCAGGACGTCATGCCTTCGGGTGGCGACAAAGCCAAGGCAAAGCGCGCCAAACCGTTGCAGCAACCTGTCGCGCGCGAACCGGTCGCTGCGGAGCCAGTCGTCGCCCAACCTGCAGCAACGCCAGTGACGCCCGATGCCGCCGCGGCTGAATCAGCGCCGGTCGCGCCCGCAGTGTCGAAAAAACGCGGCAAGGCAGGGCACAACGCGCCGACCAAGCCGGTGACACTGCCGAAGATCGATGAGCCAAGCATCGATGCGGTCAATTCCGTATTCAACGATGCCGTGGGCGATCCGCAGGGGCCGGTATCGACAACGCAATAACCGGCGATCGGCTAGGCGAGTTGGGGATATCCACCGGTGATTGCCTGCTGTTCGATTTCTTGCACCACCGCATAAGTGCTGCGGTCAATCACTGTCATGCCCGTGAGGCGCAAGGCGGCCCGCGCGCGGGCGACAGCGGGGTCAATCATGATCCCGGCCAGCGCGGTGCGCAGCGCAGCGATCACGCTGGCGGATTGGTGGGTCGCGGTTATCAGCGGCAGGCCCGGCGTCGCCGCGGTCCAGCCCAGCACACGGATGCGCCGGTCGATGCCGCGATAACGGTCGCGCAATAGCGCCAGAGTCACCGCGTCGATCGCGGCGCAATCGGCGATTCCTGCGATAACCGCAAACAGGCTGCGCGTGTGCGCGCCGGTTTCGATCACGTCACCAAAAAAGCGACCGTTGCGCGCGGCGGGCGCAACCGTGCCGCGCAACAGGTTCATGCCGGTGTTGGAATCGTGCGCATTGATGGCCGCGCGGCGGCCAAACAGGTCTGCCGGGGTCTGCGCGCGATCATCGTCCCGTACGATCAGCGCCGAACGATGCCAACCGCCGTCACACCCCGGCGCGTCGTAAATCAGGGTCGCGACCACGGTCACATCGAGCCGGGTCATCAGCGGATATCCGCACGTCTGCGCCAGCAGGAGATCGGGCGCGGTCCACATCGCATCC
>JAYTHT010000648.1:0-2298 GCA_043732365.1 Novosphingobium sp.
ATCGGCCCCGCCGTGCCGAGGATAAAGCCGATTGCCTGATAAAATCGGGCAAGCCAGTGACTGTCGCGCGAGACCAGCCGAAATCCGCTGATCGCGCGCAAGAGAATCATGGCGCGGCGCTGTAGGGATGGCACGAGGCGAGCGGCGCGCCAAGGAATGGCGCCAGGCCGGGGCCATCGATGCCAACCACGATCAGCAGAAAACCTGCACCAAGCGAAAGATTTTTCAGGAAATCCCAGAACAATCCGCGCCCCTTGCTATTGGCTGCGGACCAGAAATTGCCTTGCGCCCAGAACGGTTTGTACAGCACCGCCGTTATCGCGCAGTACCCGGCCGTCACGAACGCCGCAACGCGGTCGGCCACGCCGGCAATGATCCCCAGCGAGCAGAAAATCCCGATCGCCAGCCCCGTCAACAGCACTGCGGCGGCCAGCCGGCTGGTTTAAAATCCTGCCGCGCCTGCCTCACCGCGCCCGGAAAATTAACCACTTTGTCCATCGCGCTAAACGGCAGAAACAGCGGCACCAGGCCGCAGCGTACGATCAATTCGATAACTGCCGTGCCTGTCTCGGCCGCGACGGTCCCAGCGTCGCCTTGATCACATCGGCAACGCGCAATGCGTTGGCGATGATCGTCAGCGTTGGATTGACCGCACCGATCGACGGAAAGAAACTGGCGTCGGTCACTGACAGATTATCGACCTCATGCGCGCGGCAATCGAGATTGAGCACCAATGTCGCCGGATCGGTGCCGAACCGGCAGGTCCCGGCCTGATGCGCGGTGCCCGCCAGGCCGGGATCCTGGCCAATCGTGATCGGGCGTTCGACCAGCACCGCCGGCCAGCCGATCTTTGCCAGCACATCGTTTAACTTGCGCTTGAGTTGCGCCAGCGCTTGCGGATTGGTTTCGACCAGGTCGAGATGAACCTTGCCATCACGATAATAGACCCGGTTGTCTGCGCGCGGCAGATCCTCTGCCTGCAGCCAGAAATCCATCGAATGTCTGGGCGATCTGGTCGAACGGCATATCGGGCAGCCATTCCAGCCATTTTGGCAGCACCGCGCCCTTGATCTGGTCCAGATGGATGGTCGCGCACATCTGGACCAGATCAAGGGCGCAAAATCCCAATCGTCCCGCCCCAATCTCCTGGGCCAAAATAGAAATCACTGAACGCCAGCGTCTTTTGAAACACCGTTGCGTTGACGTGAGTCATCACCGCCATGACAATGCTCATTTCATGCCGCATGAAATTGCGCCCGACCTGATCCGGCCCATTGGCGAGCCCATTCGGGTGCTGCGCATCGGCCTAACGCAACAGCAACAGCGCCGATGACAGCGCGCCGCACGCCACGACCACGGTATCGGCGGTAGAAACCTCTTTTACCCCTGCGCGCGTGACATGCACCGCAGCGACCCGCCGCCCCGTCGCATCGGTATCCAGCCGCGACGCATAAACCCCCGTCAAAAGCGTCACATTGGCATGCGCAGCCAGCGTTGGATCGATGAGATCACTTGCGCATCGGCCTTGCCGTTCAACAAGCAGGGAAACCCGTCGAAGTAGCTGCAGCGGATGCATGCGCTGGTCGGTGTGGCACTGCCGTCGTCTTTCTGGTCGAGTAGATCCCGCAACCGGCGTCCAGGCAAAAGCGTACAAAGCCGACGTGTCCGATGAAGGCCAGGTCAAGGCAATGTTTGCCGCCTTTGTCGCCCATTTCGGCACGGTCGACATCCTGGTCGCCAATGCGGGCCTGCAACGCGATTGCGCGTTTTCGACGATGACCATGGCGCAGTGGCAGACGGTGCTGGGCGTCAACCTGACCGGCCAATTCCTGCGCGCGCGCGAAGCTGTCAAGGAATTCCTACGTCGCGGCGTGGTCCCCGAAATCAGCCGCGCGGCGGGCAAGATCATCTGCATGAGCAGCGTCCACCAAGTCATTATCAACGCGATTGCGCCCGGCGCAATCCGCACCCCGATCAACACCTGTGCCTGGAATATGCTCGAGGCCTATGACAAGCTGATGACGCTCGTCCCGTATAGCCGGGTCAGCGAACCCGAAGACATTGCCCAGACCGCCGCGTGGCTGGCGTCCGACCATGCCGACTACATTGTCGGTACGACCATTTTCACCGACGGCGGCATGACGTTCGACCCCGGATTTCCATCAATGGGTGATCGAGCAACGGCAGTATCCCTGCCTCGCTCAAACATAGCGATCGCATTTGACGCACTATTTGCACAGCCGCGCCGCCGCCAGGCTCCGCGGCGCGGCTGATGTGTGCCCCCCGCCTCCGGGCCCC
>JAYTHT010000649.1:0-7823 GCA_043732365.1 Novosphingobium sp.
ATTCATGGCCGGTTGCTGACCGCGTGGTCGACGGCGGGCGTGCTCGGGCCGCTGATCGTGACGACGATGCGCGACCGCGCGCTCGCCGCCGGGGTGCCCGCTGCGGCGGTCTATCCGCCGATCTATTGGGTGCTGGGCGGGCTGTTGGTGGCCGCGTTCCTGATCAATTTGCTGGTCCGGCCGGTCAATCCCGCGCTGCACCGCATGGTCGAGGGCACTGTGCCGGCCAATGGCGCAAATACCGCGACGACCCAAGTCGGATTATCGTCTGCCGCGTTGACCCCGGCGGTGCTTTTCGCCTGGGCGCTCGTGCTGTTGCCGATTGGCTGGGGCATCTGGCAGACTGCGGCCAAGGCGGCGGTTCTGCTGCGTTGATCAATCCCCGCCCTGCGTGATCTGCAGGGCGGGCGATTGTCTGATTGGTCGATCTGGCGTGATCAGCCCTGTTTTTCGAATGCAGCGGTGATCATCAGTTTTACTTCGTCGCCGATCAGCGGCACGTATTTTGTCACACCGAAATCCGACCGTTTGATCATGCCTTTGGCGGAAAACCCGATCGTATAGGCCTTGCTCATCGGGTTGTTGCCCGCGCCGGTGAATTTTGCATCGAGCATGATTGGCCTGGTCACGCCATGCATCGTCAGGTTGCCCATGATCATCGCGGTATCCGCGCCGGTCGTGGTGACCTTTGTCGCGACGAAATGGATGTCGGGATATTTGGTCGCGTCAAGCCAGGTGGGGTCTTTCAATTCGCCATCAAGCACCGTGTTGGTGGTCGAAATCATGCCCACCGGCAACGTCACGTCGAGCGTATCGGCCGATGGATTGGCGGTATCGAGCATCATCATGCCAGTCGCCTTTGGAATTATGCCGTAAAATTCGCTAAAACCCATGTGATTGATTTCAAACAGCGCCTGTGTGTGGTTGCTGTCGATCTTGTACATACCGCCAGCGATGGGTGGGGCCATCGTGGTCGGGCTGGCAGCAAATGCAGCGCCGGATACGAGCGCGGCGGCACAAGCTGCAAGAGTAAGGGTTTTGGTCATGTCGTGATCCTGTATTTGGTTTGAACCAGATCTGATCAGGGCGGGGGCCCCGCTGTTTGCCATCGCATAAATTGTTCTACCACACCGGGACGATTGTCACGCCCCTATCGCTCTGCGCCACCGCGACTACCGCCGTTTTGGCGATGGACGCCGTGCGGAAAGCTGGGCGCGCATGCTAGGCTCTGGGGGATGACGCACATTCCCAAACAGCGCAGATCCCGGTTCGGCCCCGGGGAGCCGCCAAAGCGTCCGATAACCCTGTCGCCGATAACCCTGGCGCTGATCCTGCTGGTTTTGGTGGTGGGGCTGTTTGCGATCTGGGCGGCGCTGCACTGGCGCCCCGGCTCGCCGCTGGCACTGCCCGGCGCGACTTGGCCGAACCGCGCGCTGACCCCGGGCGCAGTCGATAAAACCGTGACCGGCGATGCAATTTGTGCACACGATTGGGCACCAGGCGACCCGCCCGAACCCGGCGATGGCGACCTGACGTATTCAAAGGCGGCGCGGCACACATCGGCCGGCCTGAAGGACGCGGTGTTTGCCGAATACAACCTGACCAACCCGCACGACGACGGCCAATCGTACGAAGTCGATCACTTCGTCCCGCTCTCACTCGGCGGGCGCGACGTGCGCGAAAACCTCTGGCCCGAAAGCCGCACCGGCGACGGGATGAATGCCTGGGCCAAAGACCGCCTGGAATACCGCCTGTTCCGCCTCGTGTGCGATCCCCCGCCGGGCACGCCGCACATGGCGCTGGGCGAAGCGCAGGCCGCGTTCACCCCGGACTGGGTCGCCGGATATCACAAATACTGTGCCGACGATGCCGATTGCCCGGCATTCGGCGGCGAATAAGGTCAGCCTTGCGGGTCAACGCCCGCCCAGCCGGGCAAATATTGCGCGTCGGGCCCATGCGCGAGCGGGACCGCAGCACTGACGCATTTGTCGAAATCATGATCCAGATGGTCGCGATCGATCACGGTGCGAAAGAAATCGGCCCACAGGAATTCGGTGTAGGGCACCGCCGATTTGGCATAACCACCCGACCGGCGTACTTCGCCAGCCAGCGACCTGTAAGGGTCGTCGGCAAGGTCGGTGAGTTTGCGCGGGATGTCGTCGAAATCGCAATGTTTGCCATTCTCGTCATAGGCGTGCAGCCAGTTGTGCGCGTCCATGAACGCCATAAAGCGCTTTTTGGGCAAATGGCCGAGTTTGGCGATGACCGAGACCAGCACGTGTTCGACGCCTTCCATGTGCATCGCCAGCGCCAGATGGTGGTGATCGATAATCCACGGGCGGCCCTTTGGTCCGATGACGGCCGGGATCATGTGCGAACCGAGATATTTGCCCTCTGAATCGCGCGGCCGATTGCGCCATTCATCGCGTTTGGCGCTGACTTCGCGCACGCCGACGGTCATTTGCGTCGGGCGCAGATCCAAGATTTTGACCGGGTGGAGGATCGGTTGAACGGGGTGCGTCATAGCCATAATTTAGTTGGCTCCAGTTTGAAGGGTTGGGGTTTGAAGGGGTGGGTGCGATCCGGCACTGGCCCGTGCGGCGGCATCGGCCACGCTGAAAGTGGAGGTGTCAGCCAGCGCCCCAAAACCGGCGGCGCACAAGATGTCGCGGACGCGGTCGTGGGCACGCGCCAAAATCAACTCGCAGCCCGCTTTGTCAAGGCTTTGCGCGAACTCGTCGAGCGCGTCGAGCGCGGTCGAATCAAGATCATCGCTTTCTTCCAGGCTCAGGATCAGGATTTTCGCACCGCTGGCGCGCACGGATGTGGTGATCGTGCGCAATTCGGTTTCGGCATTGGCAAAAAACAGCGGTGCATTGGGGCGGTATATGGCAACACCGGGCACACGCGTGGCATCGGAATGCCGGCTGATATCGACGAAATCATGGCTAATGCCGACCCGGCCCAGTTCGCTTGTCAGCGGGTGCGACCAGCGATACAGCAATTGCAGCACCGACAGCGCAATCGCCGCGAGCATACCGTTCAACACACCGAGCACCAACACCCCGATCGTTGCGCCCAGCGCGACCCACTGATCGCGGTGCAGATGAAACAGCCGCGCAATCGGCGCGGGATTGAGCGCGTGGATCAACGCGCTGATCACGACGGCGGCCAGCACCGGATCGGGAATACGCGCAATCAGCGGCCCTGCAAACAGCGCCAGCGCCAATGTCGCCAGGCTGGCCACGATCGATGACAGCCGGCTTTGCGCGCCCGCCGCCGCATTGGCCGATCCGATCGAAAAGCCAGCGCCAACCGGCATGCCCTGGACCAGCGCAGCGGCGGTGTTGACTAAGCCGATCGCGGTCAATTCGCGGTTGGTGGACACTTCATCGCCATGTGCCAGCGCCAGATTGCGGATCGTGCCCCAGCTTTCGGCAAAGATGATCAGCGTCAGCGGCACGGCCAATTGCGCAATCCGTTCCCATACCGCCAGATCGTGTGGCAAAGTCAGGTGCGGTATGCCGATCGGGGTGAGCCCGACCAGCGCGATCCCGCAATGTGCCAGCGGTCCGATCGACCCCAGTGCGATCCCCACAGCCATGACCACCAGCGTCGCGGGCATACCCGGTACCCGGCGCAAAGCAATCAGCGCGATCAGCGCCAAAAGCCCGAGTGCCAGGCTGGGCCCATGCCATTGGCCCGCCTGCATGGCGATACCCACCAGCACCTGACCGATCGATCCAGCCGCTGGCACGCGAAACAGATGCGGTAACTGTTTGATAATGATCGTCGCGGCCAGGCCCAGGGCAAAGCCGCGCAGCACCGGGCGCGAAATGAACCCGGCGAGCCCGCCCATCCGCAACAGCCCGAGCGCGGTAAACATGACCCCGACCATCAGTGTCATCGCGGTCGCCAGCGCATCACGACTAGCCCCCCCCGCCAATTGCGGGGCAAGCGCCAGACTGCCAAGCGCGGCCGCAAGAATGGAAGCGGACGAAGACGTCGCAGACAACACCGCAAACCGGCTGCGCCCAAAGACCGCATAAACCAGTCCGCCAATCACCCCGGCAATCAGCGCGCGTCCCGGTGCCAGGCCCGCGATCCCGGCATAGGCCACCGCCTCTGGCACCAGCAGCCCGGCGACCGCCAGCCCGGCGAGAACGTTGCCCACCAGAATTTTGCGCCCTGCTATCGCCGCCCTGATGTCGCCAAATCCTGCCATCGCGCAAACCATAGGCTGCGTTGCGCCATGCGCAAGGCGGGCTAGCCCGGATAACTCTGCCCGGCAGCAATCCAGCCAAGCGCAGCCAACGCCAGCATCGTGCCGAGCGGGATTGGCGTGGTGCCGCCCGCCGGACGACCACGCGCGGCCTGGATCAAGGCCCAGGCGATACCCATCAGGGCCGCGGCCAGCACCACCATGGGCAGCGCGGATGCGCCCAGCCAGGCGCCGATCGCACCCAGCAGTTTGGGATCGCCGCCGCCCAAGCCCTCGCTGTGCCGCAACAGCCGATATCCCCGGCGCAAGGCCTCTAACGCAGCCCAACCGAGCACCAGCCCAAGCGCGCGCTGTCCAAGATCGGGTCCAAGATTGGGCCCAATATTTGACAGCGGCAAGATCAGCGCCGCGGCCAGCCCACACCCGGCGAGCGGCAAAGTGATCGCGTCGGGCAACCACAAATGCCGCGCATCGATCAGCGCCAGCAGGACCAGCGCCCAGCCAAAGGCCGCCAGCGCCAGCATTCCAGCCACGTCGCCGCCACGTTCAAGCGCGATTGCCGCGACCAGCGCGCCGCCCACCTCGCCCAGCCACAAATCCGCCGGCAGTGGAATGCGGCAGCGCGCACAGCGGCCCTGCTGCACGGCCAGACTGACCAGCGGCAGCAGTTCGAGCGGGCCCAGCACATGCCCGCACGACCGGCACGATGACCGCCCCGTCGCCCACCCTTCGCCGCGCGGCAAACGGTCGGCGACCAGCGTGACAAAGCTGCCGGCGACCGCGCCGATCGACAGGGCCAAACCCAGAATGAGCAGATGCAAGAGGGTCAGATGCAGGGGGATAAAGTCCAACTTTCAAGCCTTTGCCGTCGCGTGAGGGTGGATTTGCGGGATCACGACCAGAAGGACCAGACCGGCACCGGCCATCGCGGCGCCAGCGATCGGAATCGCCGGCTGCCGGATAGCGCCGCCAGCAGGTTGCCCACGGTGAACACTGCCATCAATCCGACGAGCTGGGCCCGGCGCGGCATCCGCGCCAGGCCCAGCGTCATCAGCGGAGCACCGATCAGCACGCCCATCGCATAAGCTGACGAGCAAACCGGCAGACGGGATCGAAACCGCCAGGTCGTCCGCGATCAGTGGCAACATGCGCATCGGGGTGAACTCGGTTATGCCGATACCGAATGCACCGGTCGCCAAAGCGAGCAGGGGCCAATTTATCTTCATCATGATGCTCCAGTGACAAAGCTGCCAATACCAGGGCTGACATTGCACGCGCTGCCGCAGGGCGAAACTGCTGTCCAGATGATGGCATCGCGTCACGGCGCGGGAAAGCGCTTTCCTGTGCCGGTCCTGGTCTTTCAAATGCTTTGGCCGGAACCCTGGCAATCGCTGCCGAGGAGCACGGCCCAGGGGTCGAGATTTGATCGCTGCCGGCGCGAGGCATTGCCGCCCTTGACGGACCACGTACAGCTGTGGCCCAAAGCCGCAAAACGGTGCTTCACCAGCGGAAGGGAACCAGGTGCCAAAGACTAACCGGATTGTTGCCGCATGGGTGCTGCTCGCGCTGATGTTCTGTACGTCACCAGCGCTGGCACAAGTGCGTGTGGTGCGCGGGCCAACGCCGATCCCCGGCGGCGATGCGCGCGCGGCGGGTGATCTGACGGTGATCAACGACCGGCTGGCGTTCGCATTGGCGGTCGAGTCGCCGCCGCCCTATGGCGTGCCGCGTGGCGCGCTGGTTGATCTTGCTCCGGTTGTCGCCGGCACGATCGGTCATGACCGTGTGGTCTTTGCCGATTTCATCCCCAATGCGTGGTCGGCATGGCCCAACCGTCAGCAGCGCGTCACGGTCGTCACGGATACCCCGCAAGCGGCAGTGGTGGAGGCGGTGCGTGATTGGGGCGCGGTGACGATCACCACGCGTTACGTGCTGAAGGCCGGCGAGGACCGGATTTTCATCCGTACGACGATGACCAATGGCGGGGCAGTGGCACTGTCCGGCTTACGATCGGGGATGACGCTGTGGCCCAGCGCCGGCTATTTGTTCGGGGTACCAGGGCTGGCGGGCGTCGAAGATGGCCCGGCGACGACTGCGCTATCGAAACGCGTGGTCGCCTATGACGCGGATTGGGCAATCGCCTTGCACGCGCCCTATCTCGATCACATCGGCTATGATTCCAAGGACATGTTCCAGACGCATACGCTGGCGCCGGGCGAAAGTCGCAGCTTTGAAGCGTGGCTGCAGGTCCTGCCGAGCGGCGATCTGGCGCCGGTGGTGGCGCAGGAAATCGCTCAGCGTCAGCTCGCCTCTGGTACAGTGTCTGGCGCGGTGAAGTCGGCGCAGGGGACGCCCGTGGCGCATCCGGTGATTGTCATTGCGCAGGCGGGCAAACCTTATGCGTGGACCGTGGGCGATGACGCCGGGCGCTATCACATCGCGTTGCCGGTGGGCGATTACACCGCCTATGCCACAGCCAAAGCCTGGTCACAGTCGCCGCCGCAGCCTGTTTCGGTGACGAGCGGTGGCACTGCATCGCGCGATTTCGAGGGGTTGGCCCCGCCGGGTACGCTGCGCTTTCGGGTTGTGCGACGGGGATCGGGCAAACCGCTCGATGCGCGCATTGCCATCGACCAGGGCCAGCAACCGCTCGTACAATATCTGGGTCACCGCGTGTTTTTTACCGATCTTGATCGTCACGGGCAGGCCGATGTGCCTTTGGCGCCGGGCGATTACGCGTTCAGCGTGTCGTGGGGCAAAGACGTGCTGGCGCGCACCGCCCATGTTTCGGCCAGGGTCGTTTCGGGTGCGACCGACACCGTCGCGGTGCCGATCGATGTCCTGTTCGATCCAACGGCGCGCGGCTGGTATTCGGCCGATTTGCACCACCATGCCGATCAGGCCGAGGCGGTCACACCCGCGCCCGATCTGGCGCGGTCGCAATTGGCGGCAGGGCTCAATCTGCTGTTCGTCAGCGATCACGACGCGGTCGTCAATCACCCGCTGTTGCAGGCGATCGCCACGCGGCGCCGCGTGCCGTTCATCCCCGGGATCGAAATTTCGACCTCGTGGGCGCATTTCAACGCCTATCCGATTGCGCTGGGCAAACATCTGGAAATCGACACCAGCCAGACCACAGTCGGCGCGGTCTTTGCAGAGGCGCGGCGGATGGGCGCGGACGTGGTCCAGGTCAATCACCCGTTCATCCCCTACGGCTATTTCACCAGTGTCGAGGCAGGTGTCGCGCCGGGCGGATTTGACCCCGCGTTTGATGAGATCGAGATCAACGCAGCCAATCCGGCGGACGACGACAAAGTGCTAAAGGCGTTGTGGGATTACTGGACGGTCGGCCAGCTGCATTATCTGGCGGCGGGCACCGATGTGCATGATGTGTGGAACAGCCTGTCGGGCAAAGTGCGTACATTTGCGCATGTGACCGGGCCGGTCACTGCGCTCGGCTATACCCGCGCGCTCAAGGCGGGCCACGGTTATGTTACTTATGGCCCGCTCATTTATCCCGACACCATGTTTGGTGACACGCTCCAGATCAAACCGGGCGCGGCGTTTTCACTTGGCTTTGGCTTGCAGGCGGTGGGGGGCC
>JAYTHT010000650.1:0-21518 GCA_043732365.1 Novosphingobium sp.
GTGATGCGCGGTATTCGCTGTACAACCTGACGTTCAACGCCGGTTACGATATTGCGCCCGAGGCGCATCTGTATGCGTTTGGCAGCTATGGCAACCGCGCTGCGCGCTCGTATGAAAACTATCGCAACCCAACCAAGATTTCGGGTACGCCCAAGGGTAGTACCATGGCTGTCTATCCGCTGCCGCTCGGTTTCAAGCCTTTGGAAAGTATCCGGGAAGAAGATTTTTCGCTGACCGCGGGCATGAAGGGTGAAATTGCGAAGTGGAACTATGACCTTTCGCTGACATATGGTCGTGACTCGGTCAATCTCGCCACGCTCAATTCGGCAAACCCTGGCATCTTTGCCCAGGAACAGTCGGCCAGCACGACCCCGCTGACCGGCCTGCAACGCAATTTCTATGACGGTTCGCTGGCCAACAGCGAATGGGCAGGCAATTTTGACCTGACCCGTCAATTTGACATTGGCCTGGCCAAGCCGCTGACGCTTGCGCTCGGTGCCGAAGGGCGCAAGGATCAATATTCGATCGGCCAGGGTGAATACTCTTCGTATATTCTGGGTGGCGCACAGTCCTACCCCGGCTTTGCTCCAACCGATGCCGGCGCCTACAGCCGCACAGGGTATGCCGGATATATCGACATTGCGGTTGATCCGATCACGGGTCTGCATCTCGATGCGGCCGGCCGGTACGAACATTTCTCTGACTTTGGCGGCGTCACTACGGGCAAGTTCAATGCGCGGTATGACTTCGCACCTGAATTCGCCATTCGCGGCACCGTATCGAACGGCTTTCGCGCGCCGACGCTGGCCGAAGAATACTATTCGTCTGTCAACGTTGGTCCCGGCACCACTTTTGGTCAGTTGCCACCAAATTCGGCCGCAGCACAGTCACTTGGTTTTCCAAAGCTGAAGCCGGAAAAATCGACCAACTTCTCGGCAGGCTTTGTCGCCCACCCCGTGCCAAAGTTGCAGATCACGGTCGATGCCTATCAGATCAAGATCCGTAATCGCATCGTCGCTTCGGGTAACCTTTACGGGTTCAACTCGGGCTACACGACCGCACAGGGCAATGCGAACGGCCACATCGTTTCGCAGGCGGTGCAGGACGCGCTGGTTTCGCGCGGTGTGTCGCTGGCCGATGCAACCAGCTATTCGGGCATCAACATCTTTTCCAACGGTGCCAATACGCGCACCCGCGGTGTTGAAGGCACGGCCAGCTATGCCAGCGATTTCGGTTCGGCGGGTAAAGTCGACTGGTCACTGGGCGCGAACTACAACCAGACCAAGATCACCAGTATCGTCGGCCTGCCCGCGTCGGTCTACAATTCCGATGCCAACCAGACCGAGTTGTTGACGACAAATGCGATCGATGGCCTCACAATGGCAACACCGCGCGTGAAAGTCATTGCCAACGCGTTGTGGACGTATGGCAAGCTGTCGGTGAACTTGCGCGAAACGATCTATGGCACGACCAGCCAGCACCTCAGCCCTGATGGGTCGGGTGAAGGTTCGAATGCCCAACTGGTCAAGATCGGCACGACCGGCATCACCGATCTCGACTTTGGCTACAAACTGACGGCGCGGTTCCGGATCGATGTCGGCGCGAACAACTTGTTGAACAAGCAAGCGCCGACGCTGCCGTTCGCACCGAGCGGCACTCGTCCGCTGACAGGCAATGTGTACCATGCACCGGTCGGGTTTACCCCATGGGGCATCAATGGCGGATACTACTACGCCAAGATCGCATACACGTTCTGATCGATCCTTTTGGGGGTGTTGCACCTGGCCTGGCCGCGTGACGCCCCGCGATTGCAAGAGAGTTTGACCGGGTCGGGATGTTTCATCCCGGCCCGGCTTTTCCTTTGGCGCCGCGACAGTCTAAGAGTCTGGTGATGAGTGATCCGTTTGAAACGGCGGCTGCTGCGCTGGCCACCGATCCCGCGCTGGCGGAACATCGCGCGCGTGCCCTGGTGGCGCGCGCGCCAGCCGACCCGCGTCCGCGCCTGATCCTGGCATCGGCGTTACGGCGGTTGGGCCGGATTGATGAAGCGGTGCCGTTACTGCTCGATCTGGCAAAGGCCTGGCCCCGTGCGGCGCGCACTCGTTATGAATTGGGTGCGTGCCTGGTGGTTTTGGGCCGGGCACACGACGCCAGAGTCCAGTTGGACGCTGCGGTCGGACTAGATCCCACGCTTGAAGAGGCATGGCGCGCGATCGAGGCACTGGCATTTGCACGCGGGGATACTGCGCGAGAGGTCAGCGCGCAGGCCGCACTGGCCCGGATCGATCAGGGCGATCCGGCACTGGGACAAGCGGCAGAATGGATCGTGCTGGGCCAGCATGACCGTGCCGAGGCGTTGCTCAAACCGATTTGCCAAAGCCTGCCGGGCAATACCGAGGCGTTACGCCTGCTGGCGTGCTGTTATATTGTGGCCAGTGCGTTTGATGAGGCGGAAGTGCTGTTGCGCCATGCGCTGGCGATCCGACCCGACTATGCATTGGCGCGGTTTGACCTGGCGCGCGCGCTGTTTCTGCGCCGCGATGGACAGGCCGCGCTGGCCGAACTGTCCCCGTTGTTGGCGGCCGACCCGGACAGCCCGGCCTATCGCAATTTGCAGGCGGCCTGTCTGGGCTTGCTGGGCGATGATCATGGGGCAGAGGCGCTGCAGGCAGGGCTCGCGCATCAGTTTCCCGGGAATCCCAGCATTGCGATCAATCATGGCCATGCGTTGCGCACTGCCGGAATGCGCGATGCGGCGATTGGCGCATATCGCCGTGCGCTGACTTTGCGGCCCGCCACGGGTGAGGCATGGTGGAGCCTGGCCAATCTGAAAGTTGGCGCGCTGACGCAAGTGGACGAAACGGCGATGCGCGGACTGTTGGGGCAGCCGTTGCCCGACGAAGACCGCCTGCATATCGCCTATGCGGTTGGCCGCCGCGCCGAAGATGCCGGCGATGTCGATGCGGCCTTTGCCTGGTATCAACTTGGCGCCGGTCTGGTGCGGCAGCGTCAGCAGGCGCCACTGCCCGACTGGAATGCCGAACTGGCGGACAATCGCGCGGTGTTCACCTCCGCATTCATGGCGGAACGGGCCGATTGGGGCGATCCTGATCCCGCGCCGATTTTCGTCGTTGGCCTGCCGCGATCGGGTTCGACTCTGGTCGAACAGATTTTGGCGAGCCACCCTGCGATCGAGGGGACGATGGAATTGCCGTTCATCCCTGCGCTGGCCGAACGGATCAAGCGCACCGGGGGCCTGACCACGCTGGCCGATACGCCCGCCGCCTCGTTGCGCGCATGGGGCGCGCAATACCTGGCGCATACTGCGGTCCACCGCCGGCTTGGCAGGGCGCGGTTTATCGATAAAATGCCGAACAATTTCCGGCATATCGGGCTTATTCGCCTGATCCTGCCCAATGCGCGTATTATCGATGCACGGCGGTATCCGATGGCGTCATGCTTTTCCTGTTTCAAGCAGCTGTTCGCGCAAGGCCAGGATTTTACTTACGATCTGGGCGATCTGGCCGGGTATTATCGGTCTTATCTGGCGATGATGCGGCATTTTCGCGGGCTTGCCGCCGATGGTGTGCGTACCTTGATCTATGAGGATCTGGTCGACGATACCGAGGGGCAAGTGCGCGCTTTGCTCGCCTGGCTGGATCTGCCGTTCGACCCGGCGACATTGCGGTTTTTCGAAAATGACCGCGCGGTGCGCACGGTCAGCTCCGAACAAGTGCGCCAGCCGATCTATCGCAGCGGACTCGATCATTGGCGCGCATTCGAACGCCACCTGCTGCCGCTCACCGATGGATTGGGCGACGCACTGGGAACCTGGCGCGATTGATCAGACCCGGCAATCAGATATAGGGCGCGACCATCGCTTTTAGCGGCAAGCGCGCTTTCAATTTGACCGCGAGCAGCACGGTGCCGCCGACTTTGCGTTGGACGAACAGCGCTTCGGCGGGCGGGATATGCCAATTGGCGCGGTCGGCTGCGATGGGCGGGACTTCGGCGCGGATCTGTTCGATAAAGCTGCGATCGGCAAAGTCGAAATCGTCGGCGTGCTCCAATTGCGCCAGGATCACCGTGATGATCCGGTCGAGCGTGGCGCCGTGGTGTTCGAATTGCGCGGCCGACACAAACCCGACTTCGATCAGGGCCTGGCGCACGCCCGCGTGATCGCCGTGAAACCCTGCGGTCAGCAGCGCGCGATAACCACGCGCGACTTCGGGTGCGACCGCCCGTGCCGCGCCGAAATCGAGCGCTACGATCTTGCCTGTCGCCTCTTGCCAGCGAAAATTGGCAAAATTGGGATCGGTCTGCATAAAGCCGAATTCAAACAGTTCGCGCAGCACCAGCCCGAGCAGCGCCTCCACCGCGCGATTGCGCACTTCTGCCGGGGCACTATCGAGCACTTCGATCGGTGAGGCCGCGATGAAATCCATCGCCAGCACCTGGCTGCTGGTCAATTCCATCATCGGGCGCGGCACCAGGAATACCGGGTCGTTGGCCAGAAAGTCGGCATAGCGCGTCATTTGAGCTGCCTCGCGCAGATAATCGGCTTCCTCATGCAATTGCAGTTTCGCCTCGGCCAGCAGTGGCTTGATCGCCAGGCTGGCGGGCAGCAGACCCGACACTTTCAGCAGCGTTGCGACATTGTCGACATCGGCATCGATGCTGCGCGCAACGCCGGGGTATTGCACTTTGATCGCCAGCACCCGGCCATCGGGCAGTTCGGCGCGGTGCACCTGGCCAATCGACGCGGCGGCGACCGGGCGCGCGTCGAACCGGCGAAACTTCCGCCGCCAGTCCGCACCCCACGATGTCGCCAACACCCGTTCGAGCTGGGCTGGGGGCATAATCGACCCCGCATCGCGCAATCGTGCCAAAATCTGCGTCAATTCTGGCGGCAGCATATCGCCTGAATCGAGCGAGATCATCTGTCCCAGCTTCATCGCCGCTCCGCGCAGCCGCGACAATTGATCGGTCACGCGCACCGCATTGGCCGGGCTCAGCAGCAGATCGGACATCTGTGGTCGTTCCCCGCGCGCCAGCCGCCGTGCACCCTCGGCCACGACATTACCCGCAACGCCCGCCGCCAGCTGACCAAATACACCAAGCCGGGCGAGCCGACCGGCGGGAACCTTACGTATGTCGGAGGTCATTGCAGTATCTTCCAGGCATTCCACATCACGGGTATAGGCCGGCAGCGTCAAGCAATTGCGGTATCCGGGTGCGCAGCGCAAAGAACCCGCGGGTAGCGTGCGGCCATGCTGCGAGGTCCCACGCGCGCTGATATTCGGCAAGCACAATCCCCGCCTGGCGAAGGTGCCCGCGCGCCGCGATCAGCCCGTCAAGACCGGGCCCGGTCGCAATCCTTCCGGTCAGCACCTGGGCCGCACCGACCTCGACCGCCAGTGCGGCAATGGCCCTGGGCTCGGCGACGCGAAAGGCTGGTACATTCCAATGCAACGATGCGCGGGTCAGCGCATCATCCAGCGCCAATCGGTCGGCGCGGGCGCCATGGGTGGCCGGGTCGTCCGTACGATCGACGATGACGACCGCGCAGACCGGCAACCGCGCCAGCGACAGCTCGGTTTCGAGCGCGCAATCGTCGGGCGTGATCCACAAGACCGTGCGTGCGTCGGGGGCCGGGGCAATCACTGTGCGCGGAGCCATTGCCGGCGGCGGTGGCGGTTCGTCCGGAATGGGCGCATGCGTGGCCAGCCCGGTGGGGGCAAACCGACCGCCGGTCATCCGCGCGATCCGGCCCGACTCTGCCAGATAGGCTTTGCCGCGGGTGTGCAGCCCCGCGACCCAGCGCCACGACAGCGTGTTTGACGCCGGATCGGCATCGATCAGCCGGTCAAACATATGGCGCGCACCCAGTTCCCAGGGCAGGCCAAGCGTGAAAATCCAGATCGATGCGAACTGCATTCGCGCCCAATTGTGCAGATACCCCGTCTGATCCAGCTCGGAAACCCAGTGGTCGAAACAATCGATCCCGGTTTCACCGCGCAGCGCGGCCAGATGACGGACGGCAAGGTTGCGGACGGCCGGTGTATCGTTCTGCAGCAGGCGCGCATCGATCTGGTCAAGCGCGCCAAGCCAGGCGTGCCAGGTATTGGGCCGCGCCTCCAGCCAGCCTTTGAAATAGCTTCGCCAGAACACTTCGCTGACAAATACGTCAGCGCCAGGCCCGTGTTGGATCAGCACTGGCCCCAGCACGTCCTGTTCGGTTACAGTGCGCCGCCGCAGCGCCGCCGAAAGTCGTGATACCGCATCGTGTCGTTGCGCGCCATGATCGCGATTGCGACCGGCGCTATAGGCGGCACCAGCGTGGGGCGCGAACGCATTCAGCCGTAACAGGGCCGCTTCACGGGTTGCGGGATGATCGCCAGACGGCATGACAGGCGGGTGATCGGTCAAGCGCGGCGCACCCTGAATGCTATGCAAAAGCCTGAATGCCATGCAAAAGAAAGCGAGAAAGCCCGGCGCGGGCCAGAACACATGGGGAGGGGCTTCGGTCCACGCCGGGGGGATCTGCCGATTTGATGAAAACATCAATACACGACCGCAACGTTTTGCGCGCCGCACTGCCCGGGTTCAACCTGCCTGAAGGTGCACAGACCTTGCGGTAAATCTACCGGAACAATCGTGACCGGTTGTGCGGCCCGCCGCGCGGCGTGGATCATCGGTGGCTTTGGCTGGATCCACGATCACACCAGGACAGCGGGCGATCTGTCTGATCACCCAAAGCCGCGCACCTTTTGGCAAAAATGGCCGACACGGGTCGTTTGGCGGTTGCCGTAAGACGGCCTGCGGTATAGGCGACGCTTAACCGAACAGACCCGGCAGCTGACACGCAATCGTCATATTTTATTGCGATGCCGGACTGGAACACACCAATTCAGGTTCAAGGGGGCCGACCATGACACGCACTGCCAACCCCACCGCCTGCGAATGCGACAGTTGCGACACGGCCGCAATCCTGATCGCCACCGGGCCCACCGCGTAAAGCAGCTTTTTGGCGCCATCGCGCTAATGGCATTGCTGGCACTGCCCGCTTTGGTGCGCGCCGATGAAACGACCGCTGGCGATACCCCGCCCGCACAGGCTTGGGCGATTCACGGCCAGACCACGTTTACCGTGCAGGCAACGCCCGGTTTCCATGCGCCTTATGCCGGCGGCAACAGCCTTGATCCGCATCAGGCGCAGGAAACCTGGGACGTGACGCTATACGCCGGGGTGCGGCCCTGGCGCGGCGCCGAAATCTGGGCCAATCCCGAAATGGATCAGGGCTTTGGGCTGTCGAATACGCTAGGCGTAGCCGGATTTCCCAGCGCCGAGGCCTATAAAGTCGGCAAGAAAAACCCGTATTTCAAACTGCCCCGTCTGTTTTTGCGCCAGATGATTGATCTGGGCGGTGACACCGTAAAGGACGTCGCCGCCGCAAATCAGTTGCGCGGCAGCCATACGTCCGACCGACTGGTGCTGACGCTCGGCAAATTTGGTGTGACCGATGTATTCGATACGAACGCCTATGCCCACGATCCGCGCGGCGATTTCCTCAATTGGTCATTGATCGATTCAGGCGCATTTGATTATGCCGCCAACGCCTGGGGTTTCACTTATGGTGGCGCGTTCGAACTGTATGAAAAGGCGTGGACTTTGCGCGCCGGGTTGTTCGATCTGTCCAAAGTGCCCAATCAACCTTCGCTCGAAGTCGGGTTGCAGCAATACCAGGTTATCAGCGAAATCGAACATCGCCACACGATTGCCGGGCATCCCGGGGCGATCCGTCTGGGCGGCTGGTTCACGCGGGGCAATCTGGCGCTGCTGCGCGATATGATCGCGTTCTACGACCGGACGGGTGTCACGCCCGTCAACGCGGCATTTCGCCGGATGAACGATCACGGCGGCGGCTATATCAATGCCGAACAGGAAATCAGCCCCGCGCTCGGTGTGTTCCTGCGCGCGTCTGCCTCTGACGGGGTGACAGAGGCCGACGATTTCACCGATATCGACCGCAGCGTTTCGACTGGCGCAACCTTGACTGGGCAGGGCTGGGGCCGCGCGTCGGACAAAATCGGGCTGGCTGGCGTGGTCAACGGCATTTCGAAAACCCGCGAGATTTTCTTTAAAGATGGTGGGCTTGGTACTTTGGTCGGCGATGGTCGCCTGCCGCATCCGGGTGATGAATGGATCGCCGAAACATGGTACAGCCTGACGGTCCGCGCGGGTGTAACGCTGGCACTGGACTATCAATTCATTGTCAATCCTGGCTACAACCGCGACCGTGGTCCAGTGCATGTGTTCGGCCTTCGGCTCCATGCCGGTATTTGAGTTAGGGAACCGATCACGATGAGCCCAGATCGTTTCATGGCCCGCCCACTGCCCGCATTTTCGCGCATGCTGCGGCTGACCCGGCCCAGTCGCGAGGATGCGATTGCGTTTGTCATTCTGGCGGGGCTGAGCGTCGTGTTCTTTCATGCGGCGCAGGGCGCGGTGGCGCCGCTGTCGACATTGCAACTGGCGCCGGTGACGCTCGATCCGTGGCAATTGCCGTATTATGCCATGCGCACGGTGTTGCGCATGTTTGCCGCGCTGTTTGCATCGACGGTGTTTACGCTGGTCGTGGCAACACTGGCCGCGCGCAGCCGCCGTGCCGGGCAATTGATCGTGCCTGCGCTCGATATCCTGCAATCGGTGCCGATTTTGGGGTTTCTGACATTTACCGTGACCGGGTTCATGGGGTTGTTTCCGGGCAGCGTGCTGGGCGTCGAATGCGCGTCGATCTTTGCCATTTTCACCAGCCAGGCGTGGAATATGGCGTTCAGTTTCTATCAGTCGCTGCGGTCGATCCCCACCGATCTGGAAGAGGCGACGATGATCTATCGGCTTTCGCCGATCCGCCGCTTTTTGAAACTCGATTTGCCGTTCGGCACGCCTGCGCTGGTGTGGAATGCGATGATGTCGATGTCGGGCGGCTGGTTTTTCGTGGTCGCATCGGAAGCATTGACCGTGGGAAATACCAAAGTCACACTGCCCGGGATCGGGTCATTCCTCGACCTGGCGATTGCCAGGCAGGATTTTCATGCCGTGGCGTGGGCGGTGGGCGCGATGGGTTTGGTGATCGTTGCCTATGATCAGTTGTTTTTCCGTCCGATCGTGGCGTGGGCCGACCGTTTCCGCTTTGAAATGACGGCCTCGGCAGAACGTCCGCACTCGTGGGTGTTCGATGTCTTGCGCAAAACGCGGCTGCTGCCGGTGGTGTTGTCGCCGCTGGGCGCGATCGGCCGGCTGCTGCTGACGTTTGAACCGCGCATCCAACAGCGCCGGATCATGGAGCAACCCATTACCCGTCCGGCGCTGGAATGGGCGTGGAAAGCGGTGGTCACGCTCGCCGTGCTGGGCGCGCTGTTCCTGACCGGGCGCTATGTCATGCGCTATCTCGTGTGGCACGATGCGCTGGTGGCGGTGGCATTAGCCTGTCTGACGATGATCCGCGTGCTGGTGCTGATCGTGCTCGCCAGTTTTATCTGGGTGCCGATCGGGGTGTGGATCGGGTTGCGCCCGGCCTGGGCCGAACGATTGCAACCGCTGGCGCAGTTCCTCGCTGCGTTTCCGGCGAATGTGCTGTTTCCGTTTGTGGTCATCGCGCTGGTCAAATGGAACCTGATGCCCGACATCTGGCTGTCGCCGCTGATGATCCTGGGCACGCAGTGGTACATTCTGTTCAACGTGATTGCCGGGGCGAGCGCGATTCCGACCGACCTGCGCGAGGCGGCGAACATGTTCCATGTGCGCGGCTGGCAATGGTGGCGGCAGGTCGCGATCCCGGGCATTTTCCCGTATTATATCACCGGCGCGCTGACCGCGAGCGGCGGGTCGTGGAACGCTTCGATCGTTGCCGAACTGGTAACCTGGGGCAACCATCGGCTGGTCGCGCATGGCCTGGGCAGCTATATTGCCGAGGCTACGACGGCGGGTGATTATGCTCGTGTCGCACTGGGCGTCGGGGTGATGAGCCTGTTCGTGCTGGGCTTTAATCGCATGCTGTGGCGCCCGCTTTACGCCTATGGCGAACGTCGTATGCGCCTTACCTGACGCAAGACCTGATTAAAGATAGGCCCGACCTAGGATTGGAAAATACGATGGCCACTGCTGCAATCGCTGCAAAGCCCCTGCTGCTTGAAGTCAAAGGCCTGCGTCATTATTATTCGGGCCAGGATCATCTGGTGCTCGACGACGTCAATCTTGAGCTGGTGCAGGGCGAAATCGTCGGCCTGCTCGGTCGATCGGGATCGGGCAAATCGACATTGCTGCGCTCGATCGCGGGGCTGATCCGCCCGAGCGAGGGCGTGGCGCGGCTGGTGCCGGCGCCCGATGTGCCCGATCCATCGGTGGCGATGGTGTTTCAGACCTTTGCGCTGTTTCCCTGGCTGACCGTGCTCGAAAACGTCGAACTGGGGCTGGAGGCGCAAAAAGTCCCGACTGCACTGGCCCGCAAACGCGCGCTGGCCGCGATCGATCTGATCGGGCTCGACGGGTTTGAAAACGCCTACCCCAAGGAACTGTCGGGCGGCATGCGCCAACGGGTCGGGCTGGCGCGCGCGCTGGTGGTCGATCCGTCATTGTTGTTGATGGACGAGCCGTTTTCGGCGCTCGACGTGCTGACCGCCGAAACCTTGCGCACCGATTTGCTCGACTTGTGGGCCGAAGGGCGCGTGCCGATCAAATCGATTTTGATCGTTACGCACAATATCGAAGAAGCGGTGCTGATGTGCGACCGCATCCTGGTGTTTTCGACCAACCCGGGGCGCGTTGTCGGTGAAATCAAGGTTGATCTGCCGCAACCGCGCGACCGGCTTGATCCGGCCTTCCGCACGCTGGTCGATGACATTTACGCCCGCATGACCGCGCGCACCGAAATCACCGCGCCGATGCGCGACGGACAAGTGCACGCGACCAGCATCGCGATGGTCCTGCCGCGCGTATCGACCAATTCGCTCGCCGGGCTGATCGAAGAGGTCGACGGTACGCCGTTCGAAGGCCGCGCCAGCATGTCGGAACTGGCGGATTCGCTGCAATTGGAAGCCGACGAGCTGTTCCCGATGGCCGAAACGCTGCAATTGCTGCACTTTGCCGAACTGCGCGGCGCCGAACTGGTGCTGACCGCGGCGGCGCGCCGTTATGCCCAGGGCGACGTCGATCAGCGCAAGGCGCTGTTTGCGCAAGCGCTGCTGCAACATGTGCCGCTGGTCCAGCACATCCGCCGCGTCCTGGACGAACGCGCCAGCCACGAGGCGCCCGCGCGCCGGTTCCGCGACGAACTCGAAGATTACATGAGCGAAGACTACGCCGAAGAAACCCTGCGCAACGTCACGCTATGGGGCCGTTACGCGGAAATTTTCTCGTACGACGAAGAGGCCGACAGGTTCAGCCTGGAAGACGAACACAGCTGAAGTCCGCGGACCCTTGCGAGCATTCGCCGCAAAACCGATCAGCCGGCCAGCCGATATCCTACGCCGGGCTCATTGCGCAACAACACCGGCGTTGCCGGGTCTGCCTCCAGCTTGCGGCGGATCCCGCGCGCTGCGACGCGCAAGTATTCGACGTCATGTTCGTGGCCCGGGCCCCAGACTGCGCGTAATAACTGGGTATGGGTGATCACCCGGCCTGGATGTTTCGCCAGCTCAGCCAACATGCCGTATTCTTTGGGAGACAAGTGGACTTCTTCGCCGCTGCGCGTCACGAGCCGCGCGGCGAGGTCGATTTCAACATCGCCCAATACGACTTTGGCCACGCGGGTTTCGGCGGCGAGGCGGTGACGCAGCGCAGTGCGCAGCCGGGCGTGAAGTTCTTCACTGTCGAACGGTTTGATCACGTAATCATCTGCGCCCAGGTCGAGCGCGGCGACCTTTTGATCGGTGTCTTCGCGCGCGGATACCACGATCAAGGCGGTGCCGGCGGCCTTGATCAGCGGTACCAGTTCCAACCCGTCGCGGTCGGGCAGTCCGAGGTCGAGCAGCACCGCATCGGGTTTGTCGATCGCCAGCGATGCCAGCGCGGCGCGGCCATCGGCGGCCTCTATCACCTGATAGCCAGAGCGGGT
The DNA here is from genome assembly GCA_043732365.1 of Novosphingobium sp. GTDB lineage: Bacteria > Pseudomonadota > Alphaproteobacteria > Sphingomonadales > Sphingomonadaceae > Novosphingobium. The sequence goes on from JAYTHT010000650.1 coordinate 12,119, forward strand.
CAGCGCGACCTGTAACAACTTGCGGATTGCCGCGTCGTCTTCGACGACAAGCACACGTAAAGGTCTCATGCTGCGGGCTCTTCCACATTGGTCAGATGCGCTTCGTCAAACTGGATGGTGAAGCAGGCGCCGTGCATGTCGGTGCGGTTGCTGGCAGTGACCACCAGACCCATCGCGGTGCAAAATCCGCGCACAATCGCCAGACCAAGCCCCGTGCCGCCCTTCCGATCCGATCCTTCGAACCGGGCAAAAATTTCGAAAATACTATCGTCTTCGCCCGGGGGCAGGCCGGGGCCCTGGTCCATCACCATCAGTTTCATCAGGCCCGGTTCGCGTCGCGCGGCAATGGTGATCGGGGTACCCGCATCGCCATATTTTGCGGCGTTGTCGATCAGGTTGACGAGGCATTGCTGAAACAATTGCGCATCGACCAGCACGAAGGGAAGGTCGGGAGACACGTCCATGCGGATCGGATTGGCGGCCAGCCGCGTGCGCAAATCGTGCACCGCGCCGGCAATGGCATCGGCCAGGTCGACCGGTTCGCTGCTGCGCGTCAACACGCCCGCCTCGATCCGCGCCATGTCGAGCAAATTGGCGACAAACCCGCGCAACCGTTCGGCCTCTGCGCGCGCGGTGCCCAATTGATCGGCCTGTTCCGCGTCGGCCGGGCGGATCGCATCCAGATTACCGATGATCGCCGTCAAAGGTGTGCGCAAATCGTGGCTGACCGATGACAACAGCGCGGTGCGCAACCGGTCCTGTTCGCGCAATTTGGCTACACCGGCCATTTCGCTTTCCAGTGCGATGCGTTCGAACGCCAGTCCGACCTGGTCGAGCAGGCTGGACAGCAGCGGCAATTGATCGATGCGCAGCGGCGCGCCGGTGTCGTCGCGCGCAATGCCGAGCACGCCGAGCACGCGGCCCGTCGCACCGATCGGATTAAACAACCACTCGCACGCGGTCAGCGTCTCCGATCCGCGTCCGGCGCGGCGGTTGTTGTCAAACGCCCAGCGCGCGGCGGCGCGTTCGAGCGTTTCCATGCGGTCCTCGGGCGGATTGGCCGCGCGCACCACCAGGTCGCCATTTTCGGGCAGCAGCAGCATCGCGCGCACATCCAGCAGGCGCGCGACTTCGGCACACAGCACCTGGGCCAATTCGGTCTCGCTGCTGATGCCGGTCAATTGCCGCGCAAATCCGACAATCGCGCCGTTTTGCGCGACGCTGTTGCGCGCCAGCAGCGCGTGATCGCGCACGCGCGACGCCATCTGGCTGACCAGTACGGCAATCCCCAGCAGCACCATGACCGTAATCAGGTTCTGCGGATCAGATATCGAAAAGGTCAAACGCGGCGGAATGAAAAAGAAATTGTACGCCAGCGACGATGCCAACCCGGTGATCACCCCGGTCCGCAATCCATAGCGCGTCGCCGCGACCAGCACCGGCAACAGATACAGCAGCGCAATATTGGTGACATTGCCCAGGCCCGCAATCGAATAGCCCAGCAGCGTGACCAGCGCGACCAGCCCCAGCGACACGGTATGGCCGGTCAGCGTTCCCCAACGATTGAGTCTGGCGAGCTGCCCGGTGACGGCATGTCTGGCGCGCACGCGTTCGGCATTTTCATCCAAAGACAGCACATGGACCGCGACGCCCGACGCATGGCGAACCATGTTGTCGACCACCGAACCATGGCGCAATTCGTGCCAGCGCGACCGCGTCGCTTTGCCCAAAATCAACTGGGTCGCGCGCGTTTCGTCAAGGAACGCCAGCAACCCCTCGACCACGTTTTCGGCAGGGATCGTTGCGGTTTGCCCGCCCAGATGCTGGACCAGCTCGATCGTGGCGGTCAATTGGAGCCGATCGACCTCTGACAATCCAAGATCGCGCGTCGTTTCGACATGCAGCGCGGTCCAGGGCGCGCTCAATGCGTCGGCCATGCGTTTGGCGGTGCGCACCAGGCCAGCCGCGCCGGGATGTTCCGAAATCGCCACGACCAGCCGCTCGCCCGCCGCCCATTTTCCTGCCAGCGCGTGCGCGCGGACATGGTCTAGCATTTGCGTATCGATCGCCTGCGCCGCGCGGCGCAGCGCCAGTTCGCGCAACGCCGACAAGTTCGATTTGGAAAAGAAATGCGCCAGCGCCCGGCTGGCTTCCTCGGGAACGTAGACTTTGCCTTCGCGCAACCGTTCAATCAGTTCGTCGGGCGGCAGATCGACGATCTCCAGTTCGGCCTGTTCGAGCACGCGGTCGGGCAGCGTTTCGCGCACGCGCACCCGCGTGAACGAGGCGACGACGTCGTTAAGGCTTTCAATATGCTGGATATTGAGCGTCGAATAGACATCGATCCCGGCATCGAGGATTTCCTCGACATCCTGATACCGTTTGTCATGGCGGCTGCCCGGGGCGTTGGTATGCGCCAATTCGTCGACCAGCACGAGCGCCGGGCGCCGCGCGATTACGGCATCGATATCCATTTCGTCGAGCAGACGGCCGTGGTGATCGATGACTTTGCGCGGGATTATTTCAAACCCGGCGGTGCGCGCCATGGTTTCGATCCGGCCGTGGGTTTCGGCCAGCCCGATCACGACATCGATACCGGCATTGCGCAGCGCCGCACCATCGTCGAGCATTTCGCAAGTTTTGCCTACGCCCGGCGCTGCACCAAGAAAGACTTTCAGCCGACCGCGCGTGTTTCCGCGTGAGGCCTGTTTACCGCCCCCGGTAACCGTGTTCATACCCCGACCCAGTGCAAGTGTGCGCAACAGGGCATCGGGATCAGGGCGCGGTGGTTCGTTCATTGCGCGCGTTGTGCGCCTGTGCCGACCTGTTTGTCGAGTGCGAGGTTGAGCTTAAGCACATTGACGTGGGGTTCGCCGATGAACCCGAGCAACGGCATTTCAACCGCATTTTCGACCATGACCAGCACTTTGGCTGGCGCAATATGGCGCGCTGCGGCGACGCGGGCGGCCTGCCACTCGGCGGCTTCGGGGCTGATATCGGGATCGAGGCCCGATGCCGAAGTGGTCAACATGTCGATCGGCGCGCCCGGGTTGGCTTTGACATCGGCAGTGACGCGATCGATCAGCACTTTTGAGGTCGGGCCCAGGTTCGATCCGCTCGACTGGGTCGGATCATAGCCTTTGCCCGCCGCCGAGGGGCGACCGTGGAAATAGATGTCGCCGACAAACGCCTGACCGACCAGGGAAGACCCAATAATCCGATCGCCCCCTTGGCCAGGGCGCATAACCAGCGAACCGTTGGCCTGATGCGGCATCGCGATCTGGGCGATCCCGGTGATCGCGGCGGGATAGGCGAGCCCGGTCAGGGCAAACATCAGGCCGGTCAGGACAAATGCGGGGCGGGCGGCTTGTGCAAGGTCGTTGAACATGGGTCAGGGCTCCTTAAACGAGGTGCAAGGACGTGACGACAAGATCGATGGCTTTGATCCCGATGAACGGCGCGATCAGGCCGCCCGCACCATAGACCGCCAGATTGCGCGCCAGCAGCGCGCCCGCGCCGATCGGACGATAAGTTACGCCTTTCAATGCGAGCGGGACGAGCGCGGGGATGATCAGCGCGTTGAAAATGATCGCCGACAGGATGGCACTTTGCGGGCTGGCCAGGTGCATCACGTTCAGCGTGCGTAATCCGGGATACAGCACGACGAACATCGCCGGGATGATCGCAAAATATTTGGCCACATCGTTGGCCACCGAAAACGTCGTCAGCGCGCCGCGCGTCATCAACAATTGTTTGCCCAGGCCAACGATTTCGATCAGCTTGGTCGGGTCGCTGTCCAGATCGACCATATTGCCAGCCTCGCGCGCGGCCTGTGTCCCGGTGTTCATCGCCACCCCGACATCGGCCTGGGCGAGCGCAGGCGCATCGTTGGTGCCATCGCCGCACATCGCGACCAGGCGTCCACCCTGCTGTTCCTTGCGGATCAGCGCCAATTTGTCTTCGGGGGTGGCTTCGGCCAGGAAATCGTCAACGCCGGCTTCGGCGGCGATCGCAGCGGCGGTCAACGGGTTGTCGCCGGTGATCATCACGGTGCGGATGCCCATGCGGCGCAATTCGCCAAACCGTTCGCGCACCCCGGCCTTGATCACGTCTTTCAACGCGACAACGCCCAGCAAATGCCCGTTTTGCGCGACACCGAGCGGCGTCTGGCCCAGCCTGGCGATCTCATCGGCATTGCGCGTCAATTCGTTTCTGGACGCTTCGCTGGCTTCTGGATTGGCGCGGATGATCGAATCGATTGCGCCCTTCAGGATCAGGCGGTCGCCGGTTTGCAGACCGGACAGGCGGGTTTGCGCGGTGAACGGGATCACAGTCGCGCCTTCGGGCATCGTTGCGGTCAGATCATGGCGTTCGCGTGCCAGAATGACCACGCTGCGCCCCTCGGGTGTTTCATCGGCCAGGCTGGCATACAACGCGGCATCGGCCAGTTCGATGGGCAGCACGCCATGCAGCGGGCGGAAATCCGACGCGGCGCGGTCGCCGACTGTGATCGTCCCGGTTTTGTCGAGCAGAAGTACGTCGATATCACCCGCCGCCTCAACCGCGCGGCCGGATTTGGCCAGCACGTTGAAGCGCACCAGCCTGTCCATCCCGGCGATGCCGATGGCCGACAGCAGCGCGGCGATCGTGGTCGGGATCAGGGTGATCAACAGCGCCGCCAGCACCGCGACCGCGATCTGGCCACCGGCATATGTTGCAAAAGCGGGGATCGAGGCGACTGCAAACAAAAAGATGATCGTCAGCCCGACCAGCAGGATGGTCAGCGCGATTTCGTTGGGCGTTTTCTGGCGTTGTGCGCCCTCAACCAACGCGATCATCCGGTCGAGAAAACCTTGCCCTGGTTCCTGCGTCACGCGCACCCGGATGTGGTCTGAAACGACGCGTGTACCAGCGGTCACCGCGCTGCGGTCGCCGCCCGCTTCGCGGATGACGGGCGCGGATTCACCTGTGATTGCGGCCTCGTTGACCGAGGCGACGCCGGCGACGACTTCGCCATCGGACGGGACCAGGTCGCCCGTTTCAACCAGGACTTCATCGCCTCTGGCCAGTGTGCTGGCGGCGACCACGTCATAATCATTGCTGCCGGGACCGCGCAGTTTTTTGCCCTCCAATTCGCTGCGTGTGGCGCGCAGGCTGGCCGCCTGGGCGCGGCCGCGCCCTTCGGCCAATGCCTCGGCAAATGTGCCGAACAGCACTGTCAGCCACAGCCACACGATCAATTGCAGTTGAAAACTGATCGGTAGTCCCGATTGGCCAAGGAACAGCAGCACCGTCAGCAGCACCGCGACAACGGCCGTAGTGAACATGACGGGGTTTTTGACCAGTTCGCGCGGGTCAAGTTTGCGAACGGCCTCGACCGTTGCGGGTAATACCAGCGCGAGCGAAAACATCGAGGTACCGCCAGGTTTTGTGCTGGGCGTTTTTATAGAAGCAGGTGACATGGTTTTCAGCGCCTCAGAATGTCATGCCGGCCAGCATCGCCATGTGTTCGGCAATGGGGCCAAGCGCGAGCGCGGGCAGGAACGTCAGGCCGCCCACAATCAATATGATTCCGACCAGCAGGCCAATCCATAGCGGGCCAGTGGTGGGAAACGATCCGGCGGATTCGGGCGTGTGTTTTTTCTGTGCGAGCGATCCTGCGATCGCGAGCACCGGCACCATCATGAAAAAGCGCCCGATCCACATCGCCACCGCCAGCGCCCCATTGAAATAGGGCGTGTTGGCGCTGAGCCCGCCAAAGGCCGAACCGTTGTTGCCGGTAGCCGAGGTGAACGCATACAACAGCTCGGAAAAGCCATGCGGGCCCTTGTTGCCCAATCCGGCAAGGCCGCTGGGCAGCACGCTGGACAGCGCGGTGCCGCCCAGGATGCACAAAGGCAGCACGATAATCGCCAGCACCGCCAATTTGACTTCGCGGCCTTCGATTTTCTTGCCGACATATTCGGGCGTGCGCCCAACCATCAGCCCGGCGATGAACACCGCGAGCACGGCAAACAGCAGAAAGCCGTAGATGCCAGACCCAACCCCGCCGACGACAATTTCGCCAAGCTCGATATTGAACATCGGCACCAGGCCGCCCAGCGGGGTAAAGCTGTCGTGCATCGCATTGACCGCGCCGCAACTGGCTGCGGTTGTGACTGTGGCAAACAGGGCGCTGGCAGCGGCGCCAAAGCGGACTTCCTTGCCCTCCATGTTGGGTCCGGTCAAACCTGCATTGTTGAGCCCCGCATGGTGGAACAACGGATTACCCGCGGCCTCTTGCCAATAGACCACGCTGACGCCCGCAACAAACAGGATCATCATTGCGGTCAACACCGCCCAGCCTTGGCGGGTGTCGCCAACCGCTTTGCCAAAGCACCAGGTCATCCCGACGCCGATCGCGAAAATCGACAGCATTTGCAGCGCGTTGATCAGCGCGGTGGGGTTTTCGAACGGGTGCGCCGAATTGACATTGAAGAATCCGCCGCCATTGGTGCCGATCATCTTGATCGCCTCCTGGCTGGCGATGGGTCCGACCACCAGCGTTTGGTGCGCGCCTTCCAAGGTGGACGCATCGATGCTGCTGGCAAAAGTCTGCGGCACGCCGCCTGCGACCAGCACAAGCGCATAGACGCATGAGATCGGGATCAGCAGATAAAGCGTAATGCGGGTCATATCGGCCCAGAAATTGCCGATAAACTGTGTCTGGCGCCGGGCGAAACCGCGAAACAGCGCGAATGCGACGGCAATCCCGGTCGCTGCTGACAGGAAATTATGCGGCACCAGGCCAAACATCTGCGACAGGTTCGACAGCGTCGATTCCCCTGCATAAGCCTGCCAATTGGTGTTCGTCACAAAGCTGATCGCGGTGTTCATCGCCAGATCGGGCGACAACCCGGCCAGCCCGCGCGGATTGAGCGGCAACACACCCTGCAAACGCAGGACGGCATATGTCAGCAGCGCCGTTATGACCTGAAACAGCAGCATGGCGACCGCGTATTGGCGCCAGGTCTGTTCGCGCGCCGGGTCGACCCCGGCCATGCGATAAAAACTGCGCTCGACCGGGCCAAGCACGCGCGTCAGCGGTGTGTCGCGCCCTTCATACAGCGCAAACAGCCACAGCCCGATCGGCTTGGCCATGACGAGGCAGAGTGCGACAAATGTCGCGATCAGGGCCCAGCCCGATAGTGTCATGCCCGCAGACATCGCACTGATTTCCTTTCAGCAGACCGTTACAGGTCAGAATTTTTCGGGTCGCATGAGCACGGCGATCAAATAGCCGAGCAGGCCGAGCGCAGTGAGCCCGGCCAAAACAAGCGATGGGGTCATGGGTGCGTTCCAGTCACGAGGCGTCGCAAAGACGCAGAAAACCCAGTGTCAGCAGGGACAGGCCGCCAAGAACGGCCAACCAGGCAAGATCGGTCACAGCAAAGGTGTCTTTCGTGTTGCATTGTGTTTTGGCCAATTGTGCTGCGGGCCATGGTCCCGTCGTCCGTTAAGGTTCTACTGCGAACGGTGTGCCAGCCATTAAGAACGCATAAAGTGCGCGATTATCCGGATGCCTATGACCGGTTTGGGCTGGTCGGCGCGCGATCGGTGTTTGCGCGTGGTACTCATCTGTCGTCGCGCGAATGCGCGCGGCTTACTCAAACGGGCGCGGGGATTGCGGTGTGTCCGTCGTCGAACCTGTTTTTGGGATCGGGGATGTTTGATTTCGCCCGGGCGGCCGACCACGGCGTGCGGCTGGGTCTGGGGCTGGACAGCGACATTGGTGCGGGCACGACGTTTTCACTGCTGCACACAGCGGGTCTGGCGTATCAGGTGGGGCAGGCGTCTTGCTATCGTCTCGATCCATTTCGCGCAGTATGGCTGGCGACGGCGGGCAGCGCGGGCCTGCTCCACATCGCGGACCGGGTTGGTGCACTGGTGAGGGGCAAGAGGCGGACTTTGTTGTGCTCGATCCGTCGGCTACGCCGTTGTTGGCGCGTCGCACGGCTGGGGCCAGCCTGTCCGACACGGTGTTCGCGATGCAAGTGCTGGGGAATGACCGCACGGTGTCTCGCACATATGTCATAGGCGGTTGCGCGTGGGATCGTGACAGTGCGATGTTTGGCTATACGGAGGGCCAATGATGGATCTCGACCAATTTATCGCAGGCCTGCCAAAGGCCGAACTGCATATCCATATCGAGGGCAGCCTGGAGCCCGAATTGATGTTCTTGCTCGCCCGGCGCAACGGCGTCGCGCTGGCCTATGCCGATGTCGAGGCGGTGCGCGCCGCCTATGCATTTTCGAATTTGCAGGATTTCCTCGACATTTATTATGCGGGCGCGGCGGTTTTGTTGACCCAGCAGGATTTCCACGACCTTGCCATGGCCTATTTCAACCGCGCCGCCGCCGATGGCGTGGTCCATGCCGAAATCATGTTCGACCCGCAGACTCACACCGCGCGCGGCGTGCCGTTTTCCGAAGTGATCGAGGGGTTGTTGTCCGCAATGGCCGAGGCGCAAACCCGCCACGGCCTGACCAGCGCACTGATCATGAGTTTCCTGCGCCACCTGAGCGAAGCCGATGCGTTTGCCGTGCTCGACGAAGCCGGGCAGTGGTTGGCGCAGATCACGGCGGTCGGGCTGGATTCGTCCGAACTGGGCCACCCGCCCGAAAAGTTTGCGCAAGTGTTTGCCGCCGCGCGCGAACGCGGGTTGAAACTGGTGGCGCACGCAGGTGAAGAGGGCCCGCCAGAGTATGTCACCGCCGCGCTGGATGTGCTGCACGTCGATCGCATCGACCATGGCAACCGCGCGCTGGAAGATCCGGCGCTGGTTGCCAGGCTGGCAGCGCGCGCCATGACGCTGACCGTGTGCCCGCTGTCCAACCTCAAGCTGTGCGTCGTCGATAGTCTGGACGATCACCCGATCGATGCGATGTTGCGGGCCGGGCTGAAGGCGACGATCAATTCCGACGATCCGGCGTATTTCGGCGGGTATGTCGTGGACAATTACCGCGCTGTAGCCAAAGCACGCAGGCTATCGTGCGACGATCTGGCGCAACTTGCGCGCAACAGCCTGACTGGATCGTTTCTGCCGCCAGACGCTATCGCGGCGCATTGCGCGCGGCTGGATGCCTATGTCGCCAGATGCGCCGCTGGATAGCCCAGGCGCGCAAACCCGGCCTCCAGTTCGCCCAGCACGATGCCCGCCGCGTGCGATGGGGTGCATGCGGTTGTGGTGCCCGCGCAAATCCTCGATTTGCGCGAGCACGTCGTACAGATTTTTCTGCCAGCGGCCGCCTGCTGCCATCAGAATTTCGCCAGCGGCGGTCAGGCGCAGGCCGGTGGGCAGGCGTTCGAACAGCGGCAGGCCCAGACCGGCCTCGGCATTGAGGATCTGGCGATCGATCGC
>JAYTHT010000651.1:0-7802 GCA_043732365.1 Novosphingobium sp.
GTCGCCACGGCATTGCCCATGAAATTGGTCAGGCTGCGGCATTCGGACATGAACCGATCAACCCCCAGGATCAGCGTCAACCCCGCAATTGGCACCGACGGCACAATCGCCAGCGTCGCGGCCAGCGTGATGAACCCCGCCCCCGTCACCCCCGCCGCGCCCTTCGATGACAGCATCGCAACGCCCAACAGCAGCACTTGCTGGCCCAGCGTCAGGTCGACTTTGCAAGCCTGTGCAATGAACAGCGCAGCCAGCGTCATGTAGATATTGGTGCCATCCAGGTTGAAGCTGTAGCCGGTGGGCACGACCACGCCGACGATGCCGCGTGGCACGCCCGCCGCCTCCAGTTTCTGCATCAGCCCGGGCAGCGCGCTTTCCGATGAGCTTGTGCCGAATACCAGCAGCAGTTCGGGCGTCAGATAGCGGATCAGGCGCAGCACCGAAAAACCCGCCAGTCGTGCCACCACACCCAGAATGACCACGACAAACAGGGCCGAAGTCGCATAAAATGTGAGCACCAGCAGCGCCAGATGCGCCAGCGCCGCCAGCCCGAATTTGCCCACCGTAAACGCCATCGCGCCAAATGCCCCGACCGGCGCCGCGCGCATCAGGATCGCGACCAGCCGGAACAGGACCGCACTCAAATCCTCAAACACCGCCAGCAAACGCTCACCGACACCCGCGCTCGACCCCGTGCTCGGTAGCGTCGCCAGCGCAACGCCAAACAGCACCGCGACCACCAGCACTTGCAGGATATTGCCCTCGGTTTGCGATGACACCAGCGTGTCGGGAACCAGCCCCATGAAAAATCCGTGCAGCGACCCATCATGCGCTTTGGCGACATAATCGGCGATCTTGCCGCTATCGAGCGCGCCCGGCGCCACGATCAGCCCAGCGCCGGGACGCACCACATTGGCCACCACCAGCCCGAGCACCAGCGCAAACCCCGACATCACCGCAAAATAGCCCAGCGCCCGCGCCGTCACCCGGCCCAGCGCACCCAGGTCGCGCATCCCGGCAATGCCGGTGACGATCGACACGAAAATCACCGGCGCAATCACCATCCGCACCAGTTTGACGAACAGATCGCCCAGTGGTTTCAGCATTTCGGCGGTTTGCGGCGCAAAAATGCCGATCAAGACCCCGGCGATAATCGCAATCAGCACTTGCACTGGCAACTGGCCCAGCCAGCGGATCATTCGTGACGACACGCAGCATCCCTTTGTGATGTTCGCGGACGCCTTACCGCGCCGGATGCCACGCGAACAGGGGCCACACAAACAGGGGCCGCACAAACAGGAGCCGGCGCGCTGGCGCCGACCCCTTGTTCATTTCGGTTTTTGCAATCAGACGACCTTCAGCAGCACGTCGATATTGCCGCGTGTGGCATTGCTGTAAGGGCAGACCTGGTGCGCGGCGGCGACCAGCGCCTCTGCTGCGGCATGATCGACGCCCGGCACACTGACCGACAGCGCGATGGTCAGGCCAAAGCCACCTTCGGCGCGCGCGCCAATGCCCACGGTCGAGGTCACAGCCGTATCGGCAGGAACCCGCGGCAGCGCTTTGTCCTGCGACGCCGCAAAGTTCATCGCGCCAATGAAACACGCGGCATAGCCAGCGGCGAACAGCTGTTCGGGATTGTTGCCAGCGCCGTTGCCGCCCATTTCCTTAGGCACCGCCAATGTGACATCGAGCGAACCGTCGAGCGTGTGGGTGTGACCGTCACGGCCACCGGTGGCGCGTGCGGATGTGGTATAAACGGGGGTGATTGCCATGGCCTTGATCCTTTGCGGGGGAACGGTGAATAAATCGTGGTCGATTTGATCGCGTGCGATAGATATAGCCCGAGCTGCCTGGAAGGTCAATCCCTTGCGATTGTATCGCACACGATTTATATTGGCATTATGACAACTTCCACTCCCGCCAGCCGCGACCAGCCTTTCGCCCCGTTTTTGTGCTTTTCGCTGTATGCCGCCAATCTGGCATTCAACCGGCTGTACAAACAGGTGCTCGATCGTTGGGGCCTGACGTATCCGCAATATCTGGTGATCGTCGCGTTGCGTGAAGGCGATGACCGGTCTGTGGGCGAACTGGGCGACTTGCTGTTTCTTGAATCCAACACGCTGACCCCGATGCTGAAACGGCTGGAGGCGGCCGGGCTGGTCATCCGTCGCCGCGATACCGCCGATGAGCGGGTCGTACGGATCAGCCTTTCGCCAAAAGGGCGCGAGGTCGCGCAAGACCTGACTTGCGTGCCGACCGCTATGATCACGGCGTTTGGCAATGATCCGCTGAACGGGGGCGCCCGGCCCGGCCTGCCCGACTTGCCCGACTTGATCACCAGGATCGATGCAGTGGCGGACATGTTGCGCAGCGCCGCCGCGCGGCAATTGCGATTTGGCATCGGCACGCCGCCCGTATAGCATGCACGCCATGCTGAACCGCCTACTGCTGGTATTCGTCCTGTTATCGCCCCTGCCCGCGCTCGCCGCGCCAACGCTGCTGCGCCCGGCGCAAGTGTTCGACGGGGTTAATCCCGCGCCGCATCCCGGCTGGCAAGTGCTGGTCGATGGCGAAAGGATCATCGCGGCAGGCCCCGCGCTGGCAGTGCCCGACGGCACCAAAGTGATCGATTTGCCCGGCACCACGCTGATGCCCGGAATGATCGAGGGCCATGGGCATTTGTTCCTGCATCCCTATAACGAAGTGCCGTGGGATGATCAGGTGCTGCACGAAGCCCTGGCGCTGCGTACCGCGCGCGCAGTCGTCCAGGCGCGCGCGACATTGCTGGCCGGGTTTACCACCGAGCGCGATCTGGGCACCGAAGGCGCGGGTTATGCCGATGTCGGGCTGCGCGATGCCATTGCGCAAGGCATCGTGCAGGGCCCGCGGTTGATCGTAGCCACCCGCGCGATTGTGGCACGCGGCGCCTATGGGCCAAAGGGGTTTGAACCGGGTATCGCTGTGCCGCTCGGCGCCGAAGAGGTGTCGGGACTTGACGAAATCGTGCGCGCCGCGCGCAGCCAGATTGCCGCCGGGGCCGATGTGGTCAAACTATATGCCGATTACCATTATCAGCGCGGCGAACCAAGTCGGCCCACTTTGACGCAGGCCGAAATGGCGGCGGCGGTCGCAGTTGCGCACGATGCCGGGCGCATTGTCGCGGTCCATGCGGTCACTGCCGAAGGGATGCGCCGCGCAATTGCCGCAGGCGTCGATACGATCGAACATGGCGATGAAGGCACGGCGGAACTGTTTCGCGCAATGCATGACAAAGGCATTGCCTATTGTCCCACGCTATCGGCGGTTGATGCGATCGCGCATTATCGCGGCTGGGACGGCACCGCAACCGCATCGGCGCCCATGCCGGTAGGCGTCGCGCAATCGATCCACGCATTTCATCTGGCCCTGGCGGCCGGCACGCCGATCTGCATGGGCGGTGATGTCGGGGTGTTTGCGCATGGCACCAATGCGCGCGAAATGGAGCAGATGGCCGCCGCCGGGATGGCGCCCGCGCAAGTGCTGATCGCGGCGACATCGGGCAATGCGCGGTTTTTTCACCTGGCCGATCGGTTGGGCAGTGTCCGCACCGGAATGCTTGCCGACCTGGTCGCGGTGACTGGCGATCCGACGCGTGACATGGCCGCTGTGCGCTATGTGGTCATGGTCATGAAAGGTGGCGTGGTCGTCACGCCATGAAGCGGCGCCGTCCCGGCGCTGGGCCGGGAATAACGGCGGTGAGGTGGGGCATATTCCGCCCCACCCCCGTTGGTTATGCGGTTACTGGAACCGGCCGTAGATGACTTGGATTACTTCACCATTGTTGGTATCGATCAGGACCGCATCGGGGCCATAGCGCACCCATTCATAGCCCATCGGCGGCACGTCGAGCCCGAACAGCCAGTAATCGCCCAGCCAGTATTGCTGACCCCAATAAGCGCGGGGCATCCTGTTGCCATAGCTCCAGCGGCGGTAAGCAAAGCCGCGCGGGGCGTAATACGGCCCGACGTGATAGCTGTGATCGGCGGTAAAATTATGGTTATAGGCCCGCCGGTCGATCTGGTGTGGCCGTGCCTCGACGCCATGCGGACGTTCGACCCGCTGATAGCCTTGCGGGCCGCGTTCGTGTTCGGCGGGATGGCCCATCATGCCATGGCCGCCGCCGCCGCCGCCACCATGATTGCCGCCACCATGATCGCCGCCGCCCTGATCGCCGCTGCCCTGATGTTCATGTTGTGCCCACGCCGTGGGTGCCGAGATCGCCAGGCCAGCGCCGAGCGCCAGCACGAGAATTCGATTGCCACGCAGCATCATCCCACAACTCCTTGTTATAACAGGTTGAACGTGATCAGTCGGGGTTCGTGCCCGGAATAAGGCTTCCCACTTCACGTCACAGTTATAAACGCTGCAAACCCGATTTTGTTGCCGGTCGTGTCCCCCGGAGTGTGAATATGATCGGCCAAAATAGATAAAACGCGGTAGGGCGGTTTCAGGCCAGCTGGAGGCAATAAATCAGCGCCAGACTGATGCTGCCGAGCACGACCAGCGACAGCACCACCGCCACCGTAACCCGGGCCCCAGCCAACCGCAGCGCACGCATATCAACGCCCAGCCCCAGCGCCGCCATCGACACTACGGTCAACCACGTCGACACATGGCCGATCGGCGCGAGCATCACATGCGGCACCAGGTCAACCGAGCGCAAGGCGACCAGGCCGATAAAGCCCAGAATGAACCAGGGCACCAATGTCGCCAGCCCAACGCGTTTGCGCGGGGTGCCCCGCACTTTGCTCTGGCCATCGGCCCTGATCTGGCCATCAGCATTGCTCTGGCCGGCCACATCCTTCTGCGCAGCAGCAGCGCCCAGATGCGGCGCGCACATCGCCATAACCACGCAAACCGGCCCCAGCATCAACACGCGCACCAATTTGACCAGCGTGCCCATTTGCACCGCCAGCGGGCCCATCGGCGCAGCCGCTGCGATCACTTGTGGCACGGCATAAACGGTCAGGCCCGCCAAAGTGCCATATTGTAGCACGCCCAACTTAAGCGCGACACCCAGCAGGGGCAGGCCCAGGACGACGGCCACGCCCAGCAGCGCGGTAAAACTGATCGCGGCGGCAACATCATCGCTGTCGGCATCGATCACCGGCGCGACCGCCGCAATTGCCGAATTGCCACAGATCGAATTGCCGCATGCCACGAGGAGGGCCATGCGCGGGCTGAGCCGCAACATCCGGCCAATCGCATAACTGCTGGCAATGGCGGCGACCACGGTCAATGCAATGCCGACCACCATTGGGGGCCCAGCGGCCGCAATCATTGCCGCGCTGACCGAGGCACCCAGCAATACGACCGCGATTTCAAGCACGGTCCGCGCGCAAAACGCAATGCCGGGCAGCCAGCGCTGGCCCGGCGACCACAGCATCCGCAGCACCGCCCCGGCCAGGATCGCCAGGACGAGGCTTTCCAGCCAGGCGCGTCCGAATGCAGCGCGTTCAACGCTCTCCAGCGCCCACGCGGCCATCGTCACCGCCAGGCTTAGTACAATGCCAGGGACCAGCGTGCGCAAGGCGCGGGAGGGAGCGCGGAAGGCTGAGGCTTGATCGTCCATGGCATGAAAATGCGACACGATAAACCATTAATCCAACAGATTGTTTATGTTGTTTCAATCTGAATTAAAGATTGAAATTTCCGTTGCGTGGACGCAATTGCGCCAGCCACGCCGCCGCCGCAGTATCTGGTTGGTCGAAATGCTCCAAATTCCAGGATCGAATCCATCACCAAAAGCGATCAGATCACCCAGTCGACGTTTTCTTCATAACCCGCGATCACGTCGAGCAGCGCCTCGGCCGCTTTACCATGATACCGTTCCTTGTGCCGCATCGCAAAGAACGGCCGCGCCGGCAGATCGCATGAGAGCGCGCAAACTGCGCCGCTTTGCACCGCAGGGGCGACAACCAGCCGCGACAACACGGCATGCCCCGCGCCCGCCCGCACCGCCGACAGCACCGCCTCGTTCGACGGCAGAGTCAGCGCGACGGAAAAAGTGTCAGGGTCGAGCCCGCGATCGCGCATGGCCGCCTCAAAGCTCGACCGCGTGCCCGATCCCGGTTCGCGCATGACCCAATCGGCCTGCGCCAGCCAGGTGTTGGTCACGGGGTCTGCCCCCCGTGTTGTGAGGACCGGTGTCGTCGGGACCCGCGCCGTCGTCCCGGGCGGCCCCACCAGTACCATGCGGTCGGCGCCAATCGGCCATTGCGCCAGCGCCGGATCGTCGAGCGCGCCTTCGACAAAGCCCAGCTCTGCCTCGCCCGTCAGCACCGCGCGGGCGGTCCCACCGGTATTGGCAATCGCCAGATCGAGATCAATATCCGGGTAGTGCCGGCGAAATCGCGCCAGCCGTTCGGGCAGCCAATAGGCCGCTATTGTCTGGCTGGCCGCGATGACCAGCCGCCCGCGCCGCAATCCGGCCCAATCGGACAGCGCCTGTTGCGCGCTATCCACGCGCGCCAGAATGCCGCGCGCTTCGCCCAGAAACATCCGCCCGGCGTCGGTCAATTCGATCCGGCGCCCGACGCGATGAAACAGATGGACGTCATGCGCCGCTTCGAGCGCGGCAATCGCCCCGCTGACCGCGGATTGGGTGATATGGATCGCCTCGGCGGCGCGAGTCATGTTCTCGCGCTCGGCGACGGCGATAAAGATGCGCAGTTGTTCGAGAGTCATCGCCTAGGGGCATACGCCCAAGTCAGGCCTTGCGTCACTTTAAACTGACGCACGCCGTTACTTGCGCCCGCTGCGTTTGATCAGCCGATCGAGCGACAGCGCACCGCCGCCATGGGCGATCAGCGGTAGCAACAGTCCGGCCCAGGACAAATGCGTCGGCCAGGCCTCGGGATAGACGAACACTTCAATCACCGTGGTCATGCCCAACAGCGCCAGCGCGGAAAACCGCGTGCCCGGCCCTAGCACCAGCAAGGTCGGACACATTCAATCACTTGGCAGTCAGCGAACCATTGCCTTTGAGGCGCTCGACACGGTGTGCCAGGCGATCGATCGGGCGCAGACGCATCTCAAACGGCAAATGCTGTTCGAAAACCCATCCACGTGTATCGAATTTCCCGGTACGATGCCCGAATGGGAATTCCTGAGCGAAATGGTCTGCCGCACCGGCTATGGTCTGTTGCGCGATGTGAACAACATTTTTGTCACCGCGACCAACCACAGGCTCGACCCGCTGAACTGGTTGAACGGGTTGCCGTTGCACGCAGTGGGGCAAATCCACCTTGCCGGGCACAGCCAGCGCACGCACGGATTGATCGACACGCGTGATGCCACGGTCGATCCGGCGGTCTGGGCGCTGTATGCCGAAACGATCCGCCACACCGGCGCGGTGCCAACGATGATCGAGCGCGATGGCGATATCCCTTCGCTCGATGATCTGATCAACGAACTGGCACTGGCGCGCGCGACCGAAGGGGTCGCCGTATGACCACGATCGAACCGCTAATCGATCTGCAGACCCGCTTTTGCGCCTGGTTGCGCGAAGGCGATGAGGATGTCGCGGCGCACCTGGCGACTGTGCTTGCCGTCGGACCGGGTCTTGCGGTTTATCAGAACAATTATCGCGTCGCGCTGATCGATGCCTTGCGCCAAACCCACTCTCGCGCCGTGCTGTGGCTGGGCGATGCTGCGTTTGAAGCGGTCGCAGCGCAGTATATCGATACGCAACCGCCCTCGCACTGGACGATCGATGCCTATGGCGCAGGGTTTCCCGCCCTGTTGCGCGAACGGTCCGA
>JAYTHT010000652.1:0-7791 GCA_043732365.1 Novosphingobium sp.
ATAGGCGCTGACCAACGATGCGGGCATCGTCGCCAGCGCCGGGCTTTTGGGATCAAGCCGTGCGCCAGCGACAGTCAGCACGCCATAGCCGCCCATCGAATATCCGACGAGCGCGATCCGCGTGGGGTCGACCAGTTTACCCAGCATCCCGCCGCGCATCGCCGTGATGCAATCGACAATGTCGAGCGGCCGCGCCAGCAGGGACGCGGGCAATTTGACGCGGTCCCAGATCGGCGGATCGCGATGTTCGGGCGCGACCACGACATAGCCTTTGGTCGCCAGGTTTTCGGCCAGCCAGCTCAGCATGACCGGATCGTTGTTGTAGCCATGGCTAAGCACGATCAGCGGGAAATGTTCGCCCGCCGGCACCGCATTGGCATATGCGATACCCGGCACCGTAAACGCTGTATCGGGAAGGCCTTTTTCGCCAGTCAATGTGGCGGAATAAGTTACCGGTACCGCGCCCGCTTTTGCCCGCGCGGGATACCATACGCGCAAGTGCAGCACCCGGTCGGCATGCACTTCGTGCCCGGCGATCAGGGAGGCCAAAGGATCGAGCCGATCATGCACCGCGATGATCCGCGTGGTTACACCGGCGGCATCGGGGCCAAGCGGGGCGAGTTCCGGTGCATCAATACCCGGCACGCTGGCCGGCCGGGCGATCGCTGATCCACCCCCGCATACCGTGGCGATCAGGCCGAGCGCAACAATCAGGTTCTTTTTCATGCTGCGACCCGCGCTTCGAGTTGGTGTTGCTGTTTGGTCAATTCGGCGGGCAGTGCCCCGAACTTGGCGAGATCGCGGCCATTGGCGGCGGCTTCTTCGCGCCATGCTGCGGCATCGACAGTCATCAATTCGGCAAAGGCCGCATCGTTGATCGCCAGCCCCGACAGATCGAGATCGCCAGGAAGCGGCACGCGGCCGATCGCGCTGTCGCGCGCGCCAACTGTGCCATTGACCCGCTCGACGATCCATTTGATCACGCGAATATTGTCGCCGTATCCGGGCCACAGGAATTTTCCAGCTGCGCTTTTGCGGAACCAGTTGACCAGGAACACGCGCGGCAAGTTGGCGCCGCCATGCGGCGCGGTCTTTGCCAGGTCGATCCAGTGCGCAAAATACCGGCCCATGTCATAACCGCAAAATGGCAGCATCGCAAACGGATCGCGGCGCAGCGCACCCACTTTGGTTTCTGCTGCTGCGGTGCCTTCAGATGCCAGATTGGCCGCCAGATAGACCCCGTGGTCCCAATCGAATGCTTCTGTAACGAGCGGCACATTGGTGGCGCGGCGGCCGCCAAACAGGATCGCACTGATCGGTACACCGGCGGGATCGTCCCATTCCGGCGCAATCGACGGGCATTGGTCGGCGGGCACGGTAAAGCGTGCATTGGGATGCGCGGCGACCAAGCCGCTGGCCGGG
Source organism: Novosphingobium sp. (assembly GCA_043732365.1). Taxonomy (GTDB): domain Bacteria; phylum Pseudomonadota; class Alphaproteobacteria; order Sphingomonadales; family Sphingomonadaceae; genus Novosphingobium. The sequence goes on from JAYTHT010000652.1 coordinate 1,423, forward strand.
TCCCACGCTTCGCCGCGCCAGTCGGTCAGGCCTGCGGGTGGCGCATCGGTCAACCCCTCCCACCACACGTCGCCATCGGCGGTCAGCGCGCAATTGGTGAAAATTGCGTCGTGGGTAAGCGTGTCGATCGCATTGCGATTGGTGTCGGGGCCAGTGCCCGGCGCAACTCCGAAAAATCCCGCCTCCGGGTTTACCGCATACAGCCGGCCATCATCGCCAAGCCGCATCCACGCGATATCATCGCCGACGGTTTCGACCACCCAGCCGAGCAGCGTCGATTGCAGCATTGCCATATTGGTTTTGCCGCACGCCGACGGAAACGCTGCGGCAATAAAGTGCGCAGCGCCTTCTGGCGGCGTGACTTTCAGGATCAGCATGTGTTCGGCCAGCCAGCCCTGGTCGCGCGCCATGACACTGGCGATGCGCAGCGCCAGGCATTTCTTGCCGAGCAGGGCATTGCCGCCATACCCCGAACCATAAGACCAGATTTCGCGCGTTTCGGGAAAATGGACGATCCATTTGTCGTCGTTGCAGGGCCAGGGGACATCTGCCTGATCGGGCGCGCGATCGGGCGCCAGCGGCGCGCCGACCGAATGCACGCACGGCACAAAGAACCTGTCGTCGCCCAGTTCGTTCAACGCCGGTGTGCCCATCCGCGCCATTATCCGCATCGACAGCACGACATAGGCGCTGTCGGTAATTTCGACCCCGATCACGCTGCCCTCTGATCCCAGCGGGCCCATGCAGAACGGCACGACAAACATCGTGCGCCCCGCCATCGCGCCGCCAAACAGGCCTGCCAATGTGGCGCGGGTTTCTGCCGGATCGCGCCAGTTGTTGGTGGGGCCCGCATCGGCCTCTTGTTCTGAGCAAATGAATGTCCTGCTTTCCACCCGCGCCACATCGCGCGGATCGGACCGCGCCAGAAAACTGCCGGGGCGAAGGTCCGGGTTCAACGGTAACAGTGTGCCCGCTGCGACCAATTCGGCCGCCAGCCGATCCCTTTCGGCCTCTGACCCGTCGCACCAGACCACGGCAACAGGTGTCGTCAGCCGCGCAATGTCGGCCACCCAGGCGTTGAGCCCGGCGTGGCGCGTCGGACCCGAAAAAATGTCGCCAGCAGGGGCAGAGGGGCCAACAGGGGCAGAGGGGCCAACAGGGGTAGAGGAACTGTGCGCAATCTGGTTCATCATTCGGGCCTCGATCCGTGTGCTTTCGTACCAGAATCCGTGACCTTGCGGGCATTCTGGCCGAGCGTTGGCGTACACGTTGCCGTGTCCGGTGGCCGCGCACAAGCCCCATGACGTGCCATCGTCCGCACGTTTGGCACAAGTGCCCCTGGGCGCGCAGCGAGTGTGTCCCGCGCGCGCAGCGAGTGTGTCCTGGGTGCGCAGCAAATGCGCAGGGTGTGTCGTACCAATTTTGCTATACCTTTTGACTGCAATCGGATGCAGCCCAATCCGATATTTTGGTTTTATGAAATCACCTTACACCCCGATGTATTGCACAGCATATGGCAGTGCCGCGAAACCGTGGACTGCGCTACACAATTGGCACGGGAGGGGGCCAACATGACGGGGGTCCATGCGGGCTGCGTGAAACAATGCTCGCTGCTTCTGGATCAAACCGGAAACTGAATTCCCGGCGCGGCGAATTGGCGGATTCGCGCGCGAGATCTGCGGCCGGGCGGTTGTTCAGCACCTGGTGCGGATTTGGGCTGCCACCCATATCGATCAGCGCCTTTGCCAGATGCGCGAATTGCGGATCGATCGTTTGCGCCAACGCGACATTAGTCATCGGCCCGCACGCGAGGATGGTGATCTCTCCGGGGTATTTGTGGACCATCGGGATCAGGAACCGCGCCGCGTTTTCCGCGATCGCGTGCGTCGCCGGGTTGCCATAAGTCAGGTCGATGACCGGATCGAACGGCCCGCGATACAGCGGCGCTGCCTGCATCGCTGGTTCTACCCAGTGGCGCATCCACGCCCCGCGCCATATCAGTTTCCCGTACAGTATCTCTGACCGATCGGTCAGCGCCCATCACGCCAGATCGGGCAGGGACTGCGTTGATGGCTCAAGTCTCGCAGACCTGGCCGTCGCTTGGCAGCCTTTGCGACCATCCTTGTTCCGGCCGGATACGGCGGACGTTGTCCCGGCAGGATACAGGGACGCCGCATTAACCTCGACCTTTTCCCTCTCCGTTGCCAATTCCATCCACAAAATTGGTAAAACTTGTTGCGACGGGCTTATGCATTAACCCGTGTTTAGGGCATTGCGGTCATTGTTCACGAGGTTGAGCGGGTGGGAGCGTCGTTTGTGAGCAATGGATTGAGCGGACTGGCAGCGGGCGCGGATGGGGGCGTGGATGGCTACGGCGCAGCGCGTAGTGGCACGCGCGAATTCCTTGCGATAAAGCGTATTGCGACCGGCACATTCGCCCGGTACGTCGCGGCAAGCGCAGTGGCGCTGGGGGCCGATACCGGCAGTTTTCTGATCATGCTGCATTTTGCGGTAGCGCCTGCGCTGGCGGCGGCAATCGGGTTCATGCTGGGCACCGTGGTCCACTGGCTGGTGTCGAGCCAGGTCATGTTTCGCCACGCGGTTGCAGCGCCTGGCCCCGAACGCCGGGCACAGATGGTCCTGTTTGTCGCGTCTGCCCTGCTGGGTCTGGCTTTGACCACGCTGATCGTCGGCGGAGCGGTCATGCTGGCGATAAACCCGCGTCTGGCCAAGCTGGTCGCCATTGCAGCCAGTTTCACGACCACTTCGGGGTTGCGGCATCTGCTGGTGTTCGGCAAGTCCCGCTCACTTTGATGCCGGACACAGCCATCATGGTCGAAGATACTTGCCAGACTGTGCGCAACCCGGTGCGCACTCCGGTCCGCGATACGCCCGCATCGGTTGTGCTGCAAATCGCCGCGCTTGGCTGCTACGCCGCATGGCTCATCTGGGTCGGTCTGCACCATGAACCCTGGTTCGATGAAATGCAGGCGTGGTTGCTGGCGCGCGACAACAGCTTTGGCACGCTGATCGGGTATTACGCGCGTTATGAAGGCACGCCGGGACTGTGGCACGCAGTGCTATGGTGCGCGGCGCGCGCAGGCGTGCCGTTTTCCTCAATCTGGATGATATCGACCGCGTGTGCATTCGGCGGTGCGGTGGTCACGGTGCGCTGCGCGCCGTTTCCTCTGGCGTTGCGGCTCGGGCTGCTGGCGACATACTATTTCGGCTATCAATACAGCGTGATCGCGCGCGGCTATTGTTTCGACATCCTGCTGGTGCCGATCGCGGCGGTGCTGTTCGCCGACCGTGTGGAGCGGCCTTTGCGCTATGCACTGGTGGTCGGCCTTATCGCGAATATCAATGCTTTCAGCTTTCTGGCGGCGGGGCTGCTGGGGCTGGACCTGCTGGTCCGGCTGGCGCTGGCGCGCCGCCTGGCCGATCCGCGCGCGGTGGCCGCGCTGGCGGTGGTTGGCGCGCTGGGCCTGTTTGCAATGTGGACTGCGTGGCAGCCGGCCGACAATGGTTTTATGGCGCAAGTCACGCGGATGAACCCGGTATCGAGTGCGATCATCTTTATCGCCAACGCTCTGTTCGACCGAGTCACGCCGTGGAGCGCGTCGCAGCAGAACGGGGTCGATGTCGTGGCCGGGCTAGTGCTGTCGTTCGTTTTCCTGGGCTTGGTCGCGCAGTTGGTGCTGGCTGGGCGCGATCGTGCGCTGATGTTGGTCATGCCGGTCGCGCTGGTGATCTTTTCCGGCGCAGTGCTGGCCAGCAGCTGGCACGGCGGCGTGTTGTTTGTATTCGTGCTGTTCGTGGTGTGGACGCAATGGGCCAATCCGGTCGGCCCCGGTTTGCGCCGCGCGCTGATCGCGGCGCTGGCGCTGCTCGAAATCGCCCAGGGGATGCAGACGCTGCGCAGCGGGGTGCAGGATGTCGCCGGCGCCTATTCGGCGGGACAACCGGCAGCGCAAGGCGTGATGTCCTGGCACGCCGCCCATCCCGGCGCACGGATCGCGGCATTTGGCGGGCAGGCGTTTGAAACACAGCCCTGGTTGCCATACAATGTCTTTGCAAATTATCATGGCGGCGCGCCGCATCCGCAATTCGTGCGGTGGAACAAGGACGAGACCTGGCATGCACTGCCTAGGCCGCGCGAATGGGCGGACCTGCTCACCACGAGGCCCGACGCCGTGCTGGCCGCCCACATCTGGCTGCCCAAAGCCATACAGCGCGATCCTGCAGGGCAAGCATGCCGTCTGGGCTATGTCATGGGCCCGGTCTATCCCGCCGCGATGCAATGGCGCGGCATCCCCATCAACAACACCCTGATCCTGTTCGAACGCGCGACGTCGGGGCCGTGCAGCGGCCTGCACCGGGCCTGACGTACAGGGCCTGACGGATTGCACTGCAATTTCGTACAGGGCATTCGTTTGCATGAGTTAACCGCCCTTTTTAGCGCATGCGGCCTATTTTGCGCCGCCACGCACTGGTGAAATCCAACTGGCATCCCCACACTAGGGGCCATGTCTAAAACACCCATTGCCGATCCCGTTGTCGCAGAAACCCCCGCCGCCTCCGAAACCATTGTCGCCATTAACGGCCTCCAAAAAACGTACAAAGGCGGCTTTCGCGCGCTGAAATCGGTCGATCTGGCGATACGGCGGGGGGAGATATTTGCATTGCTGGGGCCCAATGGCGCGGGCAAGACCACGCTGATCGGGATTGTCTGCGGGCTGATCCGGGCCACAGGCGGCACGGTGATCGCCGATGGTCACGATATTGCCACCGATTATCGCGCTGCACGGTCGAAAATCGGGCTGGTGCCGCAGGAAATTGCCACCGACATGTTTGAAACCGTGTTGGCTACGGTCAATTTCAGCCGTGGCCTGTTTGGCAAACCGCGCGATCCGGCACATATCGAACGCGTGCTTCGCGATCTGTCGCTGTGGGACAAACGCGATAGCAAGATCGCGGCGCTGTCGGGCGGGATGAAGCGCCGCGTATTGATCGCCAAGGCGCTTTCGCACGAACCGTCGATCCTGTTCCTCGATGAACCGACCGCCGGCGTCGATGTCGAATTGCGCCGCGACATGTGGCAGATGGTTCGCAAATTGCGCGACAGCGGCGTCACGATCATCCTGACCACGCATTACATCGAAGAGGCCGAGGAAATGGCCGATCGCATTGGCGTGATCAACCGTGGCGAAATCATCCTGATCGACGAAAAGACCGCGCTGATGGAAAAGCTGGGGCGGACCCGGGTTATTGTCGGCTTGGCCCGGCGGCTCGACAAAGTGCCCGCCGAACTCAAAGACGAACATCTTACGCTGGGGGAGGATGGCATGACCCTGACGATGACGTCTGCGGGCGAAAACCAGGGCGCGCGGTCGGCGGCGGATTTCGTCAAACGCCTCACAAAGGCCGGCATCGATTTCACGACGATCGAAACCGGGCGTTCGACGCTCGAAGATATCTTTGTCGATCTGGTGGAGAACCGCACATGAACGGTTACGCGATCAGGGCGATCTATCTGTTCGAACTGGGTCGGTCGCTGCGGACGCTGTTCCAGAGCCTGGCCTCGCCGGTTATTTCGACATCGCTGTATTTCGTCGTATTCGGATCGGCGATCGGATCGCGGATGCATGCGATCGACGGGGTCAGCTACGGAGCGTTCATCGTGCCCGGCCTGATCATGCTGGCAGTGCTGACAGAAAGCACGGCCAATGCGTCCTTCGGGATATACTTGCCGCGCTTTACCGGCACGGTCTACGAATTGCTGTCGGCGCCGGTGTCTGCGATCGAGGCGGTCATCGGCTATGTCGGGGCGGCGACCACAAAATCGGTGATCCTGGGCCTGATCATCGCGCTGACCGCGCGAATGTTTGTGCCTTATGGCATTATCCACCCGTTCTGGGCGTTGACGTTTCTCGTGCTTACCTCGATCAGTTTCAGTCTGTTCGGGTTTATCCTGGGGCTGTGGGCCGATGGTTTTGAAAAACTGCAAGTCGTGCCGATGATGATCATTACCCCGCTGACATTTCTGGGCGGGACGTTTTATTCGATCACGATGCTGCCAAAGGCGTGGCAGACCGTGTCGCTGTTCAATCCCATCGTTTATCTGGTCAATGGCTTTCGCTGGTCGTTTTACGGCCAGGCCGATGTCAGCCTGGGTTTCAGCTTGGGCATGATCGTCGTGTTCATGGCCGTCTGCGTCGCCGTGATTGCCTGGGTGTTCAAAACCGGCTGGCGCCTGCGTAGCTGATTGTCGGCTGGCGCCTGCGCGCTGATGACCGGCTTACGCCTGTGCGCTGATCGGGTCCGGCACTTTGGGGCAAATGCATCCGCCGGGCTATCTGGTACGTTACT
>JAYTHT010000653.1:0-7787 GCA_043732365.1 Novosphingobium sp.
CTAATCGCAACTCATCTCCGATTGGCGCACGAAGGCCGAAAGTGGCCAACCTCAGGCCGCAAGCGACTGCCACTCGGCCAGCGCAGCCGAGCGTCGGATCTTGTGAGTTTCACGAGCGACGAGGTGACGCTCCGAGTTAAAATGATTGTGAAACGAGGCGTGGACGGAAACGAATTTTTGTAACGACGATGTACGACGAAATCGCAGCATCGCCCGCTCTTGTCGTCGGAATGGCAGGTGAGAATTTTCAGCCCGGTTATTCTTCCATTGGCCCATGTCGCAGTGGTCCAGATTGCCGAGTTTCCGCATGGCCGCCGGATAGGAGCCCAGTCCGTCGGTCACGATGACTTCGGCCCGGCCATGCTGTTTTGATGCCTTCTTCAAAAACCGTAAAGCCGCCGATTTGTATCGCTTTTTGGTGACGTAGGACTTCAGAATCTCACCTTCGTGATCCACCGCCCGCCACAGATAATGCCGCTCGCCGTTGACCTTCACGAACACCTCGTCAAGGTGCCAGCGCCAGTGACGGAAACCGCGCATGCGGTTTACACGACGCCGGCGGATCTCAGCCGCGAACAGTGGCCCGAACCTGTTCCACCAGAACCGCACCATCTCATGGCAAATGTCGACGCCGCGTTCGGATAACAGATCTTCAACATTCAGCAGCGACAGCGGGTACCGAACATACAGCATAACCGCCATGCGGATCACCTCGGGCGACGAGTTGAAACAGCGAAACGGGTTGGCGGTCTTGCTCATTTCGCCGTTTTATCAGCACCCCGCCTCGACGACAAATTTAGTCTGACAAGATCGCCAAGTAAGGTGTACGTTGAATTGGCTTTTACGCTTAATTAGGACAAGCTGAAATCGTGTGGCGGGGATGTCATAATGGCAAGACGGCGGTCGGTGCTGCGTATGTTCGGTCTGGCGCCATTTGGTCCGGCTATCGCCGGGGCCGCAGCGGGGCCTGCGGCGACCGCGCAAGTGCCAATGGACGATCCCGCCATTCGCGTGATCGAAAATGTCTGGATCCCGATGGCGGACGGCGCCCGACCGGCAGCGCGGCTGTTTTTACCAGTCACTGCCGGACAGGTTTCCTGCGGCGCGGTGCTGGAATACCTGCCCTACCGCAAGCGCGACGGTAATCGGTATCGCGACGATGTGGTGGGTCCGGTTTTGGCCTGAAACGGCATAGCGCTGGTGCGCTGTGACATTCGCGGCACGGGCGATTCCGACGGCGCCATGATCGACGAATATGAACCGGTCGAACAGCGCGATGCGCTGGCGGTGATCGACTGGATCAGCCGTCAGCCATGGTGCAATGGCAATGTCGGCATGCGCGGCATATCCTATGGCTCTTTCACCGGACTGCAGGCGATTGCCACAGCGCCCGCAGCGCTGAAAGCCATCGTTTCGTGCTGCGGTACCGAACAGCGCTATCTCGACGATGTCCACTATCGCGGTGGCTGCCTGATCGACGACCAGTGGGAATGGGCGATGGAATGGCAGGTGGTGATGCGTGCCCCGCCCGACCCGGCGATCGTCGGTGAGGACCGCTGGCGGGCAATGTGGCAGGATCGGCTTGCCGTGGCTCGTCCGCTGACGATCGACTGGAACGAACATCAGACCAACGATGCCAAATGGCAGGACGGATCGATTCAGGATTACGGCCGGATTACCGCAGCGGTGTTCAACGTCGCGGGGATGCTGGACAGCTACCTGCCGTCTGCAACCCGCATGATGGAGCGCGCGCCGCATGTGCCGCAAAAGACGCTGATCGGGCCATGGGCGCACAAATGGCCGGGCTATCCCCAGCCGGCGGGGCACACCGGTAGCGGCCGCCAATGGCGTACCTGGGCCAGCGGTAGAATGGCTGCCTATCGAAACGCGCTGGTGGCGGCACTGGCTGAACGGGGAGGCCAATGGCATCATGGGCGAACCGCGCATTTGCGCGTTTCGTCAGGATCGGCCGCCCGGTTTTAGCTATCCGCGCGACACGATCGGCGCTTTTGTGTCGGAATCGGCATGGCCCAGCCCGGATATCCAACCAAGCGTGTTTCATTGCAATGCCGATGGCCTTGCGCCAGTCGCGGGCACGCCGCAGCGTCTGGTCCATCGCACCAATCTACTGATCGGCTTTGCCAACCGGACTTCTGATAGCGGCGGCGACCCGGCGGACTGGTGGCGCAAACAATCGGGCAATGATGCGCTCGCGCTGTGCTTTGATACAGCACCGCTGGCGGCGACGGTCGACATCATGGGCGAGCCGGTGTTTACAATCTGCGTCCGTTCCGACCAGCCCGTCGCAAAGCTGTGCGCACGGCTGACCGAAGTCACGCCCGACGGGCAATCGCATTTCGTCACCTATGCGCTGCTCAATCTGACGCATCGCGACAGCCATGACCATCCCACGCCACTGGAACGCAGCCGCGACTATGACGTGACGCTCAACGGCAAGTTCGCATGTTATGGCTTTTCGGCTGGGAGCCGTATCTGCGTGGCATTGAGCGAGACGTGGTGGCCAGTTGCCTGGCCTTCGCCAAAGCCGGTGACGCTGGAGGTGACCACCGGCGCGTCGTTCGTTTCGCTGCCGGTGCGTCTGGCCGGGCCAGACAATCCGCCACCTTTCACGGTAGTCCGCAATGTCTATGATGTGCCGGGTGAAAAACCTGCGCCTTACACAGATCGCCTGGGCGGTGTTGCGATCACAGGCGCGCCGGGGCACCGCACGTTTACGATCGACGACGGATCAACCGAGCCGACCGAGGGTTTCGTGCCCGGTGCTGATACCTGGTATGGAGAGGCGTATCGCCTGCGCCGGGTAATCCGTGAAGATGATCCCAACAGTGCAGAAATCGAGGCCGAGGCGGTCAACACATACCGTCGGGGCGACTGGTGCGTGCGTCTTCACGCGTGGTCCCGCGGGCGCTCGACGCCCACACATTTTTTGTGCGAAGAAAGCTTTGTGGCCTGGGAGGGTGAAAAGCAGATCTTTGCAAAGGCGTGGAAAAAGGCGATTCCGCGCAATCTGGTGTGAACGTTGAGTGAGGTTAGCGGTACGAAACACAAGTTTCGAAAACAGTCACCCCGCACCGCGCAGCTTTCGCCAGATGGTCCCCTCGCCCAGGATTTCGCGCGCCGCGTTATGACCGGGTGCACCGGTCACCCCGCCGCCGGGATGTGTACCCGCGCCGCACATATACAAACCTTTTAGCGGCCCGCGATAGGCACCGTGGCCCAGGATCGGGCGCGCCGACCACAACTGATCCAGGCTCATGCTGCCATGCATGATGTCCCCGCCGGTCAACCCGAACTTGCGTTCCAGGTCGAGCGGAGAGTGGATTTCGCGGGCAATGACCGACGATTTGAAACCCGGTGCCCATGCTTCGACCGTATCGATGATCAGGTCTGCGGCTGCTTCGCGCGCATGATCCCATGACCGCGGGCTGCCATCGGCATTGTCAGGAAGTTTGGGGGCGAATTGCTGGCAGAACAGGCTGGCGACATGCCGCCCGGCAGGCGCCAGACTGTCGTCCACGGTGGATGGTATCAAAATCTCGACAATCGGCTGTTTGGACATGCCGGTCTGCTTTGCGTCGGTATATGCGCGGTCCATATAATCGAGCGTCGGCGCGATGATAATCCCCGACTGGTGGTGCTCGCCCGGCTCTGGCAGGCTGGAAAAGCGTGGCAATTCTGACAAAGCGACATTCATCCGGAATGTGCCAGAACCGACCTTGTAACCTTTTACGCGGCGGCGGAATTCTGGCTCGAGATCCTCTGGCGCGATCAGCGCGTCATAGAGCAGGCGCGGACCGACATTGGATACGATCGCTTTGCCGAAAATTTCGGCGCCGCTTTCAAGCCGGACGCCGACGGCCCGCTGTCCGTCCACCAGAACCTGCTCGACCGGGGAATCGACGCTGATCTCGACGCCGACTTCCTCGCACGCTTCACGCATGGCCTGGGTGATTGCGCCCATGCCGCCGATCGCGTGGCCCCAGGCGCCCTTTTTTCCGTTCACTTCGCCGAACACGTGATGCAGTAGGACATAAGCCGAACCGGGCGTATCGGGAGAGGCGAAATTGCCAACGACCGCGTCGAACCCGAACGCCGCTTTTACGGCCTCGCTTTCGAACCAGCTGTCGAGGAAAGTCCGTGCGGACTTGGTGAACAAGTCGAGCACGTCGCGCTGCTGCGAAAGGCTCAGTTTGGCAAGGCCGCGTCCCTGCTTGGCCGCCGCGATCAGGGTGCCGATCCCGTCGCCGATGTTCGGCGGCGACTTGAGCGCGAGATCGCGCAGCACATCCGCCACCACGTCCAGCGAGGCATAATACGCGGGCAATGTCTCGGCATCGCGGTGCGAAAACTTGCGGAATTCCGCCTGCGTACGCTCCAGCCCGCCGCCCAGTTTCAGGTAACGCCCGTCGTCTTGCGGCAGAAAGTTGGAAACCGGGCGTTCGACGATGCGCAAGCCGCGTTCCGCGAGCTTCATGTCGCGGATCACTTTAGGCTGCAGCAGGCTGACCGTGTAACTTGCCACGGAGTTGCGAAAGCCCGGATGGAATTCCTCGGTCACTGCGGCACCGCCGACGATCGATCGCCGTTCCAACACGCGGACCGATTTGCCATTGCGCGCAAGGTAAAAGGCACAGACCAGGCCATTGTGGCCGCCACCGATGATGACGGCATCATAACGCTTGCTCATTCAGGCAACTCCATTCGAAACCGCAAGCATCTGCCGACTCCAGCCCGGAGCGGGCAAGCGGTGCTGGCGCGCTTCGGGGATGGCGTCACGCATCTTGCCGCAAAAATTGCGTAGGGCGACTTCGTGCTCCGACAAAGGCCCGACCGTGAAACTGGCCGATGCCATGCCGTCCTGCACACGCTCGATCAGCGTGGTGTCTTCGTTGTTGACCTGCCGGTTGATCCGCCAGTTGAGATACCGCGCGGCTTTCATCTCGCGGCGATCATCGGGGATGGCATACGAGATCTCGCGGAGCAGCGTCTGGGTCGGTGACACCGGTATCCACTGCATGAAATCGATCTGGTCGGGATAAATATCAAAGGCGACGTTGGGCCACAGTTTGAAATAGGTCCACATCCGCTGCCGTTCGGGCGGCAGGTGCGCAACTTCAGGCAGGAACTGCTGGTAGGCGCGCTCTGACGCGTTGGCAGACGGCTCTGCCCGGATCGGTCCCCACATTTTGTCGACATGGGCGCTGGCCTCCACCCCGTAGGCATTGCCCATCAGCCGCTTGAGCCCCGGATGCGCAACCTGGATATGCAATCCATCGGAATAGTTGTCGCCGACGTTTTTCCAGTTCACCCGCCGCGGGCGTAAGGTCACCCGGCCAAAAGCGCGCAGATCTTCAAAGCGATAGGGCGCGATTTCGGGCTCGTAAGGCGCCATCATCGCCGCCACGGACGGGCCACCGTCATCGTCCAGCCGCACGAAGATAAAGCCCTGCCATAGTTCCAGTTGAACTGGGGACAGGCCATGGTCGGCCAGGTCGATCGCATAACTTTCGCGTTGGGGCACACCGGTCAGTCGGCCCTCCAGATCATAGGCCCAAGCGTGGTAGGGACAGACCAGCCGTTTTGCGCAACCCGAAGGGCCATCGAGCAGGCGCGCACCGCGATGACGGCAGACATTGGTGAGGGCCCGCAATTCCCGGTCGCGGCCGCGCACCACCACCACGCTTTCCCCGACATAGTCGAGCGTGTGGAAATCGCCCACATCGGCGACATCGCTTTCATGGCAGACCACTTGCCACGAAGGCCGGATGATTTTTGCCACTTCCATGTCGAAAAACTCGGGATCGGAATATGTCCATGCGGGCAGGCTCCACCCCGCGTCGGGGTCATTGCGCTGGGGAACGCGCGCGCTTGTCATGGCTTGTCCTGTCCCTTTAGTATTAGACAAATGTATAACAAGCTCAATCATGCGTCAACGCATGATTGCCGTCAGCCGGGGAACAGGCGGCTGACGGTTTGTTCGCACAACGCGATACACCGTTCTAACGGCGTGCGCTTTTCTGACAGGTAAAATTCGATCCACAAGCCATCAAGAACCGCCGACAGGATGGCGATCGCATCGGCCAGCGGCAGGCCCGCCTCACGATTGGGCATGCCGCCCACGATCTCGGCCAGCAGGGCGCGGTGGCGCACATCAAAGTTGGCGCTAACGGCAGCGAAATCCTCGCGGCTGCGCACCAGCTGCCAGAACACCATCCACGCGCCAATGATATCCGGCCCCGCCCATTCGTCGCAAAACACCGCGACAAAAAACTGGTGCAACGCCCGCTTCGGATTGTCTGCGAACGGGGCAATCTCTGCCTCAAGGTGATCAATCAAACGGTCGCACACTTGCTCATAGGTTTCGAGCAGAAGATTGTCCGAATTGCGGAAATAATGGCGTAACAGGCCATGCGAAACACCCGCCTGGCGGCAAATTTCTCGACCCGTCGTTCCGCGCGGCCCCAGGCGCGCAAGACAACTGACCGTGACGGTAAGCAGATCCTGCCGCCGCTCCGTCGGCAGCTGGCGCTTGGCACGTACGCGTTTCGTCTCGATCGTCCCGACTTCGCTCATCGCGCAACTCCTCTACCTGTCTGACCCGACATTATAGTGTCGGGAAGTCGGTACCGGCCCGCTCCCCTGGCCCAACCACCCACAGGGTACCTTAACTGGGCGGTTGGGCCGGGGGAGCGGGCCGGTACCGACTTCGAAACTCGCTCTTTTGGCGAGTTTCGCAATCAGACTCCTAGTGCGCGGTAGGGTAAATGCGGTTCGGGCGGAAGTCAGGTTGGTCGTGTGCCCTTTCGGCCAAAACCATAGATTGTCGCGCCCGTTCCCAGCAGAACTACGGTCATGCCAACGATTTTCAGGACTGCCAGCGGCTTGTTAATTTCATCAGGCGCGGGAAATCCGGCGAGCACCAGCGCGAAACAGGTGGTCAGCAGGCCGATGCAGGCGACTGCAATCGACGTCTTGCTGCCGCCCGGCAAGCGAAAGACTTCCGGCCCGGCCGGTTCGCGCTGAAGCCGGAGCACCGACAGGAACACCATCGCAAACGGCAGGAAAGCGGCAATGATCCCCATGCTGACCAGCACGTCATAGGCGCCTTTCACGCCCGTGCCCGCCTGGCCCAGGATACAGAACACCGCGCCCAGCCCGCCTTGCAGCAGCAGTGCGACGTAAGGCGTACCCCATTTGGGATGGACCCGCGCAAACACCGGTGGCAGCATCCGGTCGATCCCCACCGCAAACGGGATGCGCGCGCACGACGACAGAAAACCGCTGGCTGCGCCCAGATTGCCAAGCGTGATCAACACCGCCAGCGGCACGACCAGCCAGCCTATGCCCAGCTTTTGCGCCACCACCGCGCCCGCCTGAATCAACCCTTGCAGCGGATTGACGTCGCTGGCCGGCATCGCCAGCAGCACCGCGATCGTGCCGATAATATAGCAAAAGACAATAATCGCGCCGGCAATCGACAGCGCACGCGGGATCGTGCGGCGCGGATCGCGGATCTCTCCGCTCATGAACGAGGCCGTTTCGGAGCCGGAGAGCGCAAATGCGATCGCGGACCAAAAGATCATGTGCGACAAATCGAAACGCGGGACCACCGCCGAGGGCGTAAAATGCGTCGCCGATCCAAAGCGCCACCACGCCAGACCGCCCATGACAATCACAATCAGCGCCGGCAGCCACATGCCCACCGCACCGATATTGTGCATCCATTTGCCAAAGCGCAGCCCATAGATGTTGAGCACCGTGATGAA
>JAYTHT010000654.1:0-2275 GCA_043732365.1 Novosphingobium sp.
TCGAGATAGCTGAGATACGCGATCTGGCGGTAATTGGGCGAATACCGCGGGGTCAGCGCGGTCGCCTGACCATTGGTGATAAACCGGTGGTTGGCGCCATCCGAATCCATGATCGCCAATTGCTTGCGCCGGTGATCCTTTGGTCCGGTTTCGGCGATATAGGCGATTTTGGAATCGAAAAACGGGCTTTCCCCCGACAGCCGCGCATAGACCATGTCGGAACATTTGTGCGCGGCGCGGCGCCATTCCTCGGGTTTGACGACATAGCCCTGACGCATCAATTCCTTGCCCAGCGCAACGTCGTAAAGATAACAGCCAACGGTCAAGTGCCCGTCCGCGCCGCCCTTCACAAACCCCTGCACCAGCATTTCGGCCGAACGCGCGCGCCACCCGGCAAATGCAGGCGCGGCGACTTCGGGATAGCCGATCCCCGGCAAGGCATCGGGGCCGGTCGGTTTGAACAATCCGTTGTTTTTCAGATCGCTGAACACCACTCGCGCCAGATTGCGCCCAACGGCCTCGGTATTGCCGCCATCTGCCCCGGTGGCGACCGAGCGATCAGTGGGGAACGCGGGGATCGCAATGCCCAGGCTTTCCCAATCGCCCACCGCCGTAACGGAGCCGGTCAAGCCACCGCCATCATTGGTCTGCGCAGCAGCAGAAGGCGGAACGGCACTTTGCTGCGCCACCGCAGCCGAAGTTCCCGTGCCAAGCACAAGCGCCGTCGCAAGCAAGCCGGCATGATACCGAAAATGCATGAAGCGTCGAACATCTAGGCGCATCAGCGTCTCTCCTGTTGAGTCAGCTTATAGTCAAAGCGGAATTCGCGAACCCGTTTCCACTGGTTGTAAGCCTGTGACGGCAATTGAAACGGTTTCGCCGCGAGTTCGACAGACTTGATCGCCCGTTCGACATAGATGGCCGCCTGAGCGCGATTAGCGTCAGTGACCCCGGATTGCGACACCAACGTCGGCTTGTTGGCCAACGTCCCGTCAGCATTCATGGTCCACGCCAGCACGACAACCAGCTTGTCGACGTCCACACCCGAGGGTGGTTTCCAATAAGGCAGGATCTGGCGCGAGATCGCGCTTACGAGCGATGCTGAAGATACCGCAGCCGGTTTGTCGGCGGCGGCTACCTTGTCGGTGCCTGGGCTAGAGACGCCGCTGATCCCCTTGAGGAAATCGTTGTCGATCTTGCTGCCGCCGGTGGGTGTGTTGGGATGTGGACGCGCTTTGGCGTCGCCATGTTCAGACTTGGCTTTGGCCTTCGGCTTGGCCTCCGCTTTCGCTTCGGATTTCGGTTTTGCTTCCGCCTTGGGCTTGGCCTCGACCTTAGGCTTCGCTTCGACCTTTGGTTTTGCCTCGGCTTTGGGTTCAGCCTTGGGCTTCACTTCGGGCTTGGGCTTCGGCTTGACGACCGGTTTGGGTTCTGGCGCCGGCTTGGGCAGGGGCTTCGGCTTGGGTTGAGGCTTTGGCGCTGGCTCGGGCTTGGGTGTCGGTTTTTTGACCGGTTTCGGTTCAGGCGCCGCAACGGGCACCGGCACCACGGCAGGCTCCGGCTCATCCGCCTGGTCGTGTTCGCCCAGCGTCGGCGCTTTGTCCGGCGCGGCCAGTGCGTCTGGTTTGGGCGAGACCGATTGATCCGCCACATTGTCGGCAAAGGTCACAGTCATCCGCTGGGGCGGCGGCTGCACTTTGCGGCCCAGCGGCGACAGCGTCAGGACCGCGATCAGCGCGGCGTGCGCCAGGATCGCGGCGCCCAGGCCAATGGCCTCTTCTTTTGTCAGACCCGGTGTTGCGCGCATTGCAGGACCGGCCCTAAGGCGCCGCAACTGAACCGTTGGTGACCAGTGAAATCGATTTGAAGCCGGCGGCATTCAATTCGCCCATCACCGCGATCACCCGGCCATAATCAAGCTTCCGATCGGCGCGCAAAGTTACCAGCGGCGGCGTATTGCCCGCATCGCGGATCACTGCGCCCAGCCGGTCGCCCAGTTCACCCGGCGCCAATTCCTGCTGGTCGAGAAACACCCGGCCATTGCCGTCCATGCTGATCGTGATCGCGTGCGGCTCGGGTTTCAGCGCCTCGGCCTTGCTGTCGGGCAAATTGATCGGCACGCCCGCGGTCAGCATCGGCGCAGTGACCATGAAAATGATCAGCAGCACCAGCATGACATCGACCATCGGCGTGACGTTGATTTCGGACATCGGCCCGGCCCGGTCCCGCCCGCGCCGCCCACGTCCACCGCGTCCCGATGCCATGTTTATCGCCA
>JAYTHT010000655.1:0-2268 GCA_043732365.1 Novosphingobium sp.
TTTCTTGAGCGCGAGACGGGCCGGGTCGATCTCGATACGGTCAATCCCAGCTGGCTGATCTTTTCCGACGGGTTTTCATCGGGGCAAATGGTGTCGAGCGCGATCAAACGCATGTTCGACATTGTGGCGAGCCTGATGCTGCTGGCGCTGACGATGCCGTTGGTTGCGGTGTTTGCGGTGCTGGTAAAGCTGGACAGCAAGGGTCCGGCGTTTTTCCGTCAGGTCCGCGTCGGTCTGTATGGCCAGGATTTCTCGCTGATCAAACTGCGCTCGATGTGCGTCGATGCAGAGGCGGGCGGGGCGCAATGGGCGGCCAAGGCGGACCCGCGCGTCACGCGCATTGGCCGGATCATCCGCAAATTGCGCATCGATGAATTGCCGCAGGCATGGACCGTGCTCAAGGGCGAAATGAGCTTTGTCGGGCCGCGCCCCGAACGCCCTGAATTCGTGTCTGATCTTGAGGAAAAACTGCCGTTCTATGCTGAACGTCACATGGTTAAACCGGGCATCACCGGTTGGGCGCAAATCAACTATCCCTATGGCGCATCGATCGAGGATTCGCGCCACAAGCTCGAATTCGATCTCTATTACGCCAAAAATTATACCCCGTTCCTCGACTTGCTGATCCTGCTGCAAACGTTGCGGGTCGTGTTGTGGAACGAGGGCGCGCGTTAAACCAATGTTGACCTGGGTCACCACGGGACGCTGGATGGATCTGGTGGCGGCGTTTGCCGCGATGTTGCTGATCGTCTGGCTGATCGATCGGTACCGCCGGGGCAAAGGCATGGGTCGCGCGGAAATCGCGGCGGTTGCGCTGACCGCGCTGTGGTGCCTGATCTGTTCGGTGGCCGGTGCCAAAAGCGCGATGGCGACGCTGGGCGAAGTGGCGCGCAATCTGGCCTGGCTGTTGGTCGTGCTGAAACTGTTTGCGCGCGATCACCGCGACGAAACCGTAACGCCGGTGCGTCCGGTGTTGGTCGTGCTGGCGCTGGTCGAAACGTTTCAGCTGGCACTGGTCATCCTGTCCGCTCGATTTGCCGACATACCGGGGGCGGTGACGATGATCGGGCAATTGTCCGACTTGTTTCACCTGCTGATGACGACCGGCGCGCTGGTGCTGGTACACAACTTGTATGTCGGCGCGGTCGCCGGGCAGCGCGGTTCAGTGCGCTGGAACTGCCTCGCGCTCGCAGTGCTGTGGGGCTATGACCTCAATTATTATACGATAGCGTATCTTGGCCGTATGGTGCCCGACGAGCTGGTCGCCTTGCGCGCGCTGGCCCAGGGCGTGGCGGTGATCATGATCGGGATCGCAGCGCGTACGGGCGGGTCGCTGCGGCTGTCGCCATCGCGTGCGGTGGCGTTTCAATCGCTCGTGCTGCTGGTTATCGGCATCTATTTGATCGTGATGGTCGGCGCGGCCCAATCGGTCGCGTGGACAGGTGGCAACACGACTGAGCTGGTCCAGTTGGGCTTTGCCTTTGTCACGACGGTCGTGATCATTTCGCTGGTGCCGTCGGCGCGGTTGCGACGCTGGCTCAATGTCGTGCTGGCCAAACATTTCTTTCAGCATCGCTATGACTATCGCGCCGAATGGCTGCGCTTTGCGCGCACGATCGGACGTGCAGATGCCAATGCCCAGCCGCTGCACGCACGCGTGATCCAGGCGGTCGCCGATATCACCGACAGCGCGCGCGGGTTGTTGCTGGTGCCAGGCGAAGGCGGCGCGCTAGTCCTGGCGGCGCAATGGCAATGGCCCACGCTGGAAATGCCGGCCAGTGCCATGGACCCGCGCTCGCTCGCTTTTCTGGAAAGCACCGGATTCATCGTTGACCTCGACCAGGTGCGCAAAGGTATGGACCATTCGGGCGAGGCGGCGATGATGCCCGCGTGGATGGTCGACGAAGACGCGATCTGGGTGCTGGTACCGCTGCTTTATTTTGAACGCCTGGTCGGGCTGGTTGTGCTTGGTCGCCCGGCTTTGACGCGCGAACTGGATTGGGAAGATTTTGACCTGCTGCGCGTTGTCGGGCAGCAATTGGCAAGCTTTCTGGCCGAGCAGACGAGCCATGCGGCACTGCTGGAGGCGAGCCGGTTTGATGAATTCAACCGCCGCATCGCGTTTGTCATGCACGATATCAAGAACCTGGCGAGCCAGTTGGCGCTACTAGCGCGCAATGCCGAGCGCCATGCCGATAACCCTGCGTTTCGCCGCGACATGCTGGTCACGTTGCGCAATGCCGCGGATAAACTCAACGCGCTGATCGC
>JAYTHT010000656.1:0-21353 GCA_043732365.1 Novosphingobium sp.
CCGCCAGGTTCAACCGCACGCGGTTTTGCAGGAATTGCGATTTGGCGCCCGCTTCATACGACACCAGGCTTTCCGGGCGATAAGGTATACCGCTTAGAATCCCGCCCGAAACATAGCCCGACGCGGTCTTTGCATAGAGCGTCTCGTTGTTGTCAGGGTGCCACGTGGCGATCGCGGTATACGTCGCCTTTGAATAAGCGAGGCGGTAGGACCCAACGCCCAGATTGCCGCCCTCTGCCGCCGAAATCTGATCCAGCCGTAAATGTCGCTTGTCCAATGTGCCGCGCAAGCCGCCGGTCAGGTCGATCGTATCGGTCAGATGCCAGGTTAATTGGCCATAAGCGGCGACCGAATAGTTTTGCGCATATGTACGCGTCACCCCGCTGCCGAATGCCGCATCGAACGGACTTGGCACGATCGTGCCCGATGGTGTCGGTTCCAGAATACCGAGCACTTCGGTTGCAGGTGCGCTTTCGGCAAAATAGAACAGCCCGGCGGTGAACAGATACCGGTCATGCGTGATTTGCAGTTGCAGTTCCTGGGTGAACTGTTTCTGGCTGGTCGAACGCACGGTCAACAGCGGAAAGAAATAGTCGTTCGGCCCGGGCAGATTGGCCGGATTGAATAGCGCCGCCTGCATTTGTTGCTGGGTCAGCCCGGGGGTGATCAGCGCGCCCAACTGGCCAAAGGTAAAGCGCAAGCCACCCGCCGAACCAAGATCGAAAATCACCGGATCCTGGCGGAATTCGCGATAGCCGGTAATGCTCTTGACCGTGATGCTGTCGCTCGCGCGCCAATTGAATGTCAGGCTGTGACCCTGGGTCACATTGTGTTCGTTGCTGGTTGCGGCGGCCACCGAGTTGAGCGGTCCATTGGTGCCCGGATTGGTGGTGCCGCCAAAATAGGGTTGCAACGCTACGATCGGCCCCAGCAGTTGACCCGACGCATCGGGGATGACCCCCAGCGATTGCATAGCGCGCGCGCTGGCATTGGTGTCGGTATAGTCAAACCGGTAGTCGGCGGTGACATCGCCAAATTGGCCGCGCACCGCGATCTGGCCGCCATCGACCTTGCGATCGCCCAGCCGTTTGGCGAATGTCTGCGTGCCGAATTCGGGCGCGCGCTGTGAAATGTTCAAAGTCTGCCCGCCGATCGTGTTGGTGACATCGCCATCGATCTGGTCATGCAGATAGGACAGGCGCACCGAAAACGGGCCGAATTCGGGAAAATCGAGCGACACTTTCGCGCGGAAGGCATTGTAATTGCCATAGGAGAGCGTACCTGCGCCTGCCCATTCGCCCTTTGGCGGCGCGGTGGTGACCGAAATTGCGCCCGATGTGGCATTGCGGCCAAACAGAGTGCCCTGCGGTCCGCGCAAAACTTCCAGCCGCTGAATATCCGAAAAATCGAGCAGCGATCCGGTCGTGCGCCCGATATAGACACCGTCAATATAGATCCCGACTTTGGGATCGACCGAATTGCTCGATGTGCCCGATGCCACGCCGCGAATGATGATTGTCGGGTTCGATTGCATCCCCTGGGTGCTGACTTCCAGGCTCGGCGCCAGGCCGGTGATATCGCGGATGCTGTCGATGCGCATATCGGCGAGCGCCTGCGCGGTGAACGCGGTGACCGCGACCGGCACCTTCTGGAGGCTTTCCTCGCGCCGTTGCGCGGTGACGATGATTTCCTCGACTCCGATCTGGGTCTCTGGCCGGATCGGGGTTCCTGGCGTTTTGGCCTGATCAGCGTGCGCGGTGGTCGCGACAAGGCTGAATACGGTCAGAGCCGATGCACATAGCAACGGATTGCGCAGTACGCTCATGGTCATGATAGTTGCTCTCCCGGCGTCATTTTTATTTTTTAATTAGCGCGTTTGTGCCTGTGGGCGGTTGCGCTCTTTGGTAAGGCCCCGCCCGGCCACGCCGGGCGGGATGCATCATGTCATTCCGCCGCTTCGAGCAGCGGTTCGCCATATTGTGGATCGTTTTCGTTACTCAGCCGGTTGGTTTCGGACCATAATCCGGCGTCGGGCACCGGCGTGATGCCCAATTCCTTGCGGATATCGGCGATCGGCCGGTCCACCCAGTCGCGCCACGGTGCCAGCATCAGCGGGTATGTCCAGTTGCGCCCTTGTTCGGCGCCGCGGAATTCGGCCTCGAGGTTCAGGGCCATCGCCTCGGGATAATGCAGGCCATCTTTCATGATGGTCTTGGCCTTGAGGTAGATCTGGATGCGGTTGAAAAACGCAGCCAGCGCCGGGAGGAAATAGCGTGATTTGGCATGCATATTGGCATTCAGCAGGGCGATTTCGCCGCCATGGTTGGGCCCAAAGCCAGAGATCATATGCTCGATGTCGTGGGTCAACGCGGTCTGCCGCAAATAGAACGTGAAATCGTTCACGACCTGAATTTCGCGGTAGAAAATGTCGAGCTCATAGCCACTGTTGACCATGAAATCGTACAGCGCCGCGCCCAACGTGCCGGGTGCGCAATGCTTGACTTCGTCTTTCTTGAAATCTGCCAGTTGCCGTTTGTCAAACCAGTCGCGCAGCCGTGGCAGGCGCGCTTTTTCGCTTTCTATCAGCCCGATGATTTTGGGAAAATCTTCCAGCATTATCAGGATCTGCGCGACTTCGGGAATGAATGCGGTGTTGGGCATATCGGGCCCATTGCGGCGCAGCATTTCCTGCGCGATCAGGCTGCGCAATTCGGCATGATTCAGGTATTTTGACGAGCTCACCAGAGTTGAACTGGTGGTTTCGACTTTCACGATTCCGCCGTTGAAATAGGCCCGTTCGCTTTCACCCACTTTGACTTCGGTCATGGTGCTTTACTCCGCTGCAATGGCGAGACTTAGATTTTCATTGGCGGGCGACAGGAATTCGCCCGGCGTGGCGCCGGTGTAGGCGCCGTTTTCAAAGGTTGGCACGCCGTTGACCAAGGTCAGGCGCGTGGGCATCGCCTTGCGCGTAAAGCGCCAAGTCATGCCGCCACGGCCGTCAGGCACGTCGTATGCCTTTTCCATTGCGCGCCGCTCCACTTCATCCAGATTGAACACTGCGATGTCGCCACGCTTGCCCACGACGATTTCGCCCCGGTCGGTCAGGTTGAAATGCAGTGCCAGCTTGCCGGTCATCACATGCACGGCCTCTTCCAAAGTCAGCTTTTGCTCGTCGCGCACATATTGCGTCAGCAGCAGCGCATTTTCGCCCGCCCCGCACAGCATCTGCAAATGCGCGCCCGCATCCGAAATGTTGCCCACGGTTCTGGGATCGCGCATCAATTCGATTGTGAGCGCCTCATCCTTTGGGAACGGGGCCATATGCACGGTCGAATTCGTGCCGTTTTTCAAAATCCAGTCGGCCATTGCATCGGATCGGTGCAGGCCGA
This sequence comes from Novosphingobium sp., assembly GCA_043732365.1. Lineage (GTDB taxonomy): Bacteria > Pseudomonadota > Alphaproteobacteria > Sphingomonadales > Sphingomonadaceae > Novosphingobium. The sequence continues at coordinate 3,393 of JAYTHT010000656.1, forward strand.
GGCTGTCAGCGTATTCCAGCAACGTGATGTCGAGCGGGCCAGCGCCATTTTCGCTGTCGATCAGGAACAGTTCCTGCGGGTTTTTCAGCGGCGAATGGTCCCACGCCTGCATGTCCCAGCTTTCGCGCGCGCGCGCCCGCCATGCTGGATCGGCCAGTAACACCGCCTTTTTGTGGTGGTCATCCTCCAGCACGACTTCGTGCCAGACATAGTCGTTCGACTGCGCAAAGATCAGCGACTTGATCAGGCTAAGCGTCGAAGTCGGTGACACATGGGCAAAGCCAGGCCACACATCGACGCCCGCTTCGCGCATTTTGCGCACGCTTTCCTGCATTGCAGGCAGGATACCTTTTTGAAATTCCAGAGTCGGGATGGCGCCTGCGATCTGCACTTTGATATCGCGCCCTGCCAGCATGCGCGACAGGCGTTCCAGATTGGCCGGGCCGGTCATGCGCATGAATGTATCGACGATCACCTGGTAACAACTGCCGGGATAGCGGCTCATCACGTCGAACAGCGCGGTGAATTCGGCATCACTGGCCATCAGCGATGGGACGGGGCGGTTCCGACCATCGTGGTCGTGCATGTTGTCCGACATGCCCAGCGCGCCAGCGGCCAGCGCATCGTCAAGCAATTCGGCCATGCGTGCGATTTCGGCGGGCGTTGCCTCACGATCCCAGGCCGCTACGCCCATCGCGGCCAGGCGGATGGCGATATGGCCGACATAAGCGGCATAGTTCAGCGGCACTTTGACATTGCGTTCGACCGACGCACGGTATTCGGACCACAAGTTCCAGTCCCACGGCAGATTTGCCATGAACGGGCCTTCTGGAATATCCTCGAAAAACGAGAAAATCCCGATCATTTCGCGCTGGGCGGGCATGTATTTGTGCAGTGGCGCCGGCGAAAATCCGCAATTGCCCATGATCAGTGTCGTCGCGCCATAACCGGGCAGCGGATCGAGATCGTTCTGCCACCACATCGTGCCGTCGTAATGTGTGTGGCTTTCGATAAAGCCGGGGGTGACATAACAGCCCTGCGCGTCGAATACGCGCTCGCCCGACGGGTTTAGCGACTGGCTGATTTCGGCAATCACGCCATTCCTGACGCGGACGTCGGCCTGGTATGCCGGGGCCCCGGTGCCGTCGACGACAGTCCCGTTCCGGATCAGCATATCGGTCATGAATTTTCTCCCCGGGTCACGTTCGTCCATGTCGGCGTTTGACCAGTTGCAGTGGTTTGCTGACCGCAGCATAAAGTGCAGCATGGGTGCAGCGAAGCAGACCCTTGCCAAGCGGATCGTTTCGTTATCTGATGCAGATCACCATGCGATACGAATCGACATCCGCTGCCATGCTCGCCGTGCTCCGCCGCCATTTGCGGCAATCGGGCTGGACCGTGCCGCGCCTCGCGCTCGAACTATCGATCGGCGAGGCAACGGCCAAGCGCTGGCTGGCGGGCAAAGGTGTAACGCTTGACCGGATCGACGCGCTGGCAAAGCTTATCGGAATGACTTTGGGTGAACTGGCGCGAGAGGCAGAGGATGCGCCCAGCGGGCTGGCGCACGAACTGACTTTGGCCCAGGAAAAGGCGCTTTCCACCAATATTTTCCTGTCGTTCCTGTTCATGGCTTTGCTCAACGGCGTGCCGCCCGATGAAATTGCGGCCGATTTTGCAGTGCCGCAACATGCGATGGATGCGTCGCTGGCGCGGCTTGAACGGCTGGCGCTGATCGACCGGCTGCGTGGTGGGCGGGTCCGGGTCCGGGTCGATCGTGCGCTGGTGTTCCGCAAATTGCCGCTGCGCGCCCTGTTTGACACGCACATGAAATCAGCGTTTTTCGAGCTCGATTATGGTGATCCGGCCACGTGCTATGTGTCCGAAGTGCACAAGTTGTCGCGCGTCGGCGCGGCGCAGCTGGCCGAATTGATGGAACGCTACCGGCTGGACGTGCAAGCCCTGGCCGATCGCGATCGGCACGATGCCGTGCTCGACCGCGACTGGTTCGGCATGTTGATGGTCATGCGCAATCTCGACATGACCCAGGTGCAACGCGCAGGTGCGGGCGAATGGCAGGCCAAAGTCTCCTGACCAGATTCACGCATGACCAAACCTATGCGGTCTTTTCCAGAATGAACCGCTCGCGATATTCGGCAAATGCCTGGGCAATCGTTGCTTCATCCAGCCCGAAACGATCGAGCGAATAGGCATGAACCGGCCGCTGTTCGCGGGTGTTGCCGGCCATGAATTCGGACAGCGCGGCCTCGATCCTGGCATCGACCGGGATGCCCATGCGTGCCAGCACCCGCTCGGCCTGACGCAGCGGATTGCGCGCGACTTCGCGATAGTCGATGTCGATAAATCGGTCTTCACCGATCCGCGCGCGGGCGGCTTCGAATGCCTTGATCCACCGGGTCAGGCGCGGGAACCAGAACTGTGCGACGGCTGCGTCGGAATGGTGCGAATTGAGTTTATACAGTGCGCATTCCATCGAAATGTAGCTCGGCACGACATCGAGCGGATCGCGATGCGTCATGATCAGCACGGCATCGGGAAAGGCGCGCGCGGCAATTTCGGTATAGGGCAGGTTCGACGGGCTTTTCAGTATCCATTTACACCCGCGCCGCGCCGGGTCCTGCCATTGCAGGTATTTGAGAATGGTCTTGAGATCCTCATGCCCGCGCGACTGGTCATACGTATCGAGCCAGTCGGCAAATGCGGGCACAAATGTCATCGCCTCGACCATCGTTGAAATGAACAGCTGTCCGATGATCAGGATTTCTTCGTCCGGCGCTTCGGGATCGAGCGGGTGAATCGATGCCAATTCGGGCGATAATTGCAGCCAGCCATCGATCATCGCCTGGGCATAAGCGCGCCGCCCTGCCGGATTGCCGGGCTCTTCGTCGGGGAACGGGGCATAATTCTGTGCTTCAAACCAGCGGATCGCGGTCATCCCCGGCGCGCTTGCCAACAGGCGGTGAAAGATCGTGCTGCCGGTCCGCGGCAGGCCCAGAATGATCCCGGCCACGGCGACATGTTCGTCATTGATTTCCGGATGTTGGCGGATGTCCTCGATCATGCGCAACCGGCTGGCGAGGCCTTTGACGATCACTTCGGTCTGCCCGGCAAAGCCTTCGGGCGTCAGCCGCGCTTGCGCATTGGCCGCGGCGACATAGTGCTCCATCGGTTCAACGAACCACATGTCGCCAAAGTCGGACAAGCCGGTCCGTGCGCGCGCAGCGGCGAGCAAGTCTTCGGCCCGAAAGATCAAGGCGTGCGGTGCCATAGTGGTGATTCTCTCCCCCGCGCCGCTATTGTTGTTTGCGTAGTGATACGGTCAATATTATGCGCATTGCGCTAACAGATGACATTGTTCTGGGGCTGATGCAATTGCGATCTGCAATTTGCGTACAATCATAGCGATTGGTGCGTGGTGCTTGACGCAACAATATCGCCACAATGGCGCGTGGCCTAACTCTCGATTCGATTCGCAATTGCCTCTGCCAGAAATGCGATCAGGCGCTGCATCGCCGCGCCGGGGGGCGCTTTTGCCCGGTGGAGCAGCCACAGCGGGCAATCATTGCGCGGGTCAGGCCGTCCGAGCTGTTCCAGCGTGGGTTGCGCGTCGCCGACAAAGCACCACAGACTCGCCCGGCCTATGCCCGACAACACTGCCAGCTTGATCTGTGGCCATGAATTGCAAGTGACCAGGCCACGCTCACGCGCCGCTTCGCCGAGTGGATTTGCCGTGGTCCAGGGCGCGCCCGATAGCGCCGATTCGAAATCCAGCCCCCAGCCGAGCAGGGCCAGATCGGCCGCACCTGCCAGGCCGTATGGCGCCTGTTGCAGTGTCGCGACCAGATGCCCGGTCACGCGCAGCGGCGGTGTTCGCACCAGCGCCAGCGCAAGATCGGCCCGCCGCTGGGTCAGCGCGGCAATCGGGTCGAGGTCATCGAGGATCTCGATCGGGCAGGCGGGGTTGGCCCGCCCGAACCGCGCGAGATCGGGCAGAAATTCGCTGACCAGACCCGCCGATCCGGCAATCCTGATCGGCGCCTCGCGCACGCGGCGGCCGCCGATCGCACCCCCCATCAAGGCGATTTCGCGCTCGATCGCCAGAGCCGCCACCAGCACACGTTCGCCTGCCACGGTCGGTGCCGGGCCGAGCGCGGAATAATCGAACAACGCGATGCCCAATGCCTGTTCCAGCGCTTCGACCCGGCGGGCGATGGTGGTGCGGTTGACGCCCAGTTGGCGGCCCGCCACCGTGTAGGACCCGGTGCGCACTGCCGATAGAAACACTTCAAGATCGGACCATCGAACCATCTGTGCATTTTTGCACAAATAGTGTGCAATGCAAATCTCTTCGCAAATCGGCATAGTTGGGCGTATTCACAGGATAAATGCGCGGCCCACCGCGATATCGCAAAGGCAAATGGCGGCCTGATCAGGAGCAGATGGACAATGGCACACACTGGGGCACACACTGGGGCAACCTTTGGGGCAACCTCTCGCGAATACTGTCTGGGCGATTTCGATTTTCCACGCGGCTGGTTCATGATCGGTCCGGCGACCGACGCGACCCGCGTGCCCGCCGCGATCCGTTATTTCGGCAAGGATCTGGTGCTGTATCGCGGTGAGAGCGGCACGGCCTATGTAGTCGACGCCTATTGCCCGCACATGGGCGCGCATCTGGCGAAAAACAGCACGTCCTACATCGTGCGCGACGGCGAACATGTCGAAGGCGAATCGATACGGTGCCCGTTCCACGGCTGGCGCTATGGCCCCGATGGTGCGTGCAACCACATCCCCTATTCCGATTTCATACCCAAGGCGGCTCGCCTGCAGACCTATCCGGTGATCGAACGCGCTGGCATAATCTGGCTGTGGCACGATGCCGAAGGGTTTGAACCCGACGTCGAACTCGCCAATTTTGGGGGGCATTACGGCGCGCCGGGCTGGTTGGAATGGAAAATCGACTTCATGGGCGATCTGGGCTGCCACGGCATTGAAATCGTCGATAACATGGCTGATTTTGGTCATTTCATTCCGATTCATGGGGCCAAGGACTGGCAGTATTTTGCCAATGAATTCTCTGGACACGCGCTGCACCAGTATTACAGCGCGGGCCATCGGACGCTGACTGCCGCAGAGGGCGATCAACTGGTACTCGACACCTGGTATGAAGGCCCCGGGTTTCTGCAATCGGAAATGGCCGGGGCGTTCGACAGCTTTATCATGATCGCCAACACCCCGATCGAGGACGGCATCAGCCGGTCATGGCACGCGCTGATGGTCAAAGTGCACGACGGATCGCGCGAAACCACCGACGAAGATCGCGCCAATGCGCTGTTGTACCAAGAAGGCAGCCGCCTGGCATTCGCGCAAGATGTCGAAATCTGGGCCAACAAGCGCGCTTGCATCAATCCGCTCGCGATTCCCGCCGACGGCCCATATGGCAAAGTGCGGACATGGTATCGCCAGTTTTACAACACACGCGCCCGGGCGCGCGAATTCCAGGATCGCGTCAACGGATTGACTGTGACGCTCGACAAACGACCGGGGATACAGGCCGCCTGATCCGGACCAACGCGCTGATCTGACCCGGCAGGCCGACCCGCGGACTTTCAGGGTCTGGCTTCAAAAACCAAACGCCCGTCAGCATCGTGCTGGCGGGTGGTTTGCGTTGGACGGCCGGTGGCATTCATCGGTTCGGGGCAAATCAGAAATTAATTCCAATCATTATTACGCAAAATAATGCGAAGATTATATCTTGTGCGTGATTTGCGTAGTTGCTAACGTGTGCCTACAAATAAAAAATATCCGGGCTGAGAATACCTGAAGTGACCATGAGGACGGGCGTGCCGCTCTGCGGCGCCAGGATCGTCATGCCTTCTTCGCAGCACCGGATGGGCTGTTGTGGGGGGCGCAGACCAATGCGCCTGAAAAGAGGGAGGGGAAATCGTGACGACTACACATCATAAGGAAACTGATCGCGTGGGTCTTTCAGGGGCACGGACTCTGGAACGGCACACTTCGATGCCAAATCGCAAGATCCTGGTCGCAGCCCTGTTAGGCGGTGCCGCCTTTTGCGCAGGCGCCATGCCGCAGATCGTACGGGCCGAGGAGGCACCTGCCACTGCTGCCAGTGCTAACAGCATGCCGCCCACGATTCCGGAAATCATCGTCACCGCCAACCGCCGCGAAGAACGCGCGCAGGACGTGCCGATCTCATTGACCGTGATTTCAGCGGACAGCATCGCCGAACGCGGCCTGACCCAGTTGCAGGACCTGTCGGCTTCGGTACCCTCGCTCGTCATTGCGCCCAATGGCCAGGCATCACGCGATGTGCAATCGCCCTCGATCCGGGGCCAAAGCGCGTCGTTCCAGGGCTCGCCTGCGGTTGTGCTCTATCTTGATGAAGTGCCACTGCCAGCGGGTTACACGCTGTCAAACCAGGGCGGGCCGGGCAATTTTGTCGATCTGCAAAACCTGCAAGTGCTTGAAGGCGCCCAAGGCACGCTGTTTGGTCGTAACACCACGGGCGGCGCCATCCTGCTGTCGCCGGCCAAGCCGACGGACAAGTTCGAAGGGCATGTTCAGGCCGGGTTTGGCAACTATGGCCTGCTCGAAACCGAGGCGGTGATAAACCTGCCGATCAGCGATAAAGTGCGTTTGCGCCTCGTTGGCGCATCGCGCGATCGCGACGGTTTTACCCACGATGTGATGTGGAACAAGGATCGCGATGATCAGCATTGGCGCACTGGCCGCATTGGCCTGTGGCTGCAACCGTTCGACAATGTGACCAACTACACGATGGGCTATTACACCGAATCACACAGCAACGGGACCGGGGTGATCGGGGTCGCGGTGAACGAGGCGTACCTGGTCGGCCTTGCGGAAAGGCCGATCCCGGTGGGCGGGGGCGTCAGCTATCCGCTGGGCGCGATCGCCCCCAGCTACAATTTCTGCGGCGCGGGCACCGGGCCTGCCAATTGCAGTTTTTACGATGGTGTGGTCGCGCAGGCAAAGGCGCTGGGCCCGCGCCAGACAGCGCATGACATGGATGATTTCGCCAAGATATATACCGGCGGGATTACCAACACGACCGACATAGAACTGAGTACACAATTGAAATTACGAAATATTATCAGTTGGTCAGAGATCAAGTCGTATTATGCGCAAAGCACGTCGGGGCTGGATGCGCCAATCTATGACACTGGCACGACGGTCGAATCGCGCACTGCGCCAAAAGACTGGTACAAGCAATTTACCGAAGAGTTGCAGTTACAGGGGACTGCGCTCGACAAGAACCTGACTTACACCGTGGGCGGTTTCTATTTCGATGAAACGCCCGCCGGGACGATGGGGTCCTACGCGGTCAATGTCTGCGCTTATCAATCCCCGGCGGGATGTCCGATTGGCTACTCGCAAGTCGCGGTCACCAACCAGTCAAAGGCGCTTTACGCGCAATCCACACTCGATCTCGGGGCGCTGACCACTGCACTCGATCATGTGCGCCTGACCGGCGGCTTCCGCTACACCTGGGACACCGTGTTCGGGACCGCGTCGTCATATAACTACGTGCCGCTGGCTGGTGGCGGGCAATATGTGACGGGCTGTTCGTGGAAGGGCGGCGCGGTTGTAAATCCTATGGCTGACTGCCAATTTGGCGCTCGGCTCAAGAGCTCGGCACCGACCTGGACTATCGGGGCCGACTATCGTCCCAATCGTAGCGCCATGATTTATGGAAAAGTGACGCGCGGATACAAAGCTGGTGGGTTCAATTCTTACGCCGTGTTTAATGATACGCGTACGTTCGGGCCGGAAAATGTCACCGACTACGAAGCTGGATTCAAAACGAACTATACCCTCGCGGGCGTGGCAACGATGTTCAACGTCAATGGCTTTTACATGGATTACAGCCACATCCAGCGCGCCGCCGGAGATTACAATATTGCGACCGGTGGCAATGGCGCGATCACGTTGAACAATGCATCAGCCGTCATCAAAGGTGTCGAAATCGAATGGATGGTGAAGCCGTCAAAATATTTTGAGATCGGGGGTAACTACAGTCATACCGACTCTCATTATAAATCGTTCATATTCAATTCAAATTCTGGCGTGTATGATTGTACAGCGATGTCAATAAAATCGCCAAAGGTCTATGCCAACGCCAACGAGACCTGCCGTCCGTTGCAATACCTGTCGCCCAATATTTTCTCGGTTTATGGCCGAGTGACGCTGCCAATGCCTGACACAATCGGTAAAGTCAGCCTGTATGCCGCGTATGAATGGAGCGACAAGCAGGCGACCGCACCGTTTTCGACCGAAAAATTTCCCGACGGTACGGCCAATGAACCGGGTGTGTTGCTGCCCAGTTATGGCTTGGTCAATGCCACGATCGAATGGAAAAATGTCTTGAACATGCCGCTCGATCTAAGTGTGTTTGGCACCAATCTGGCCAACAAACTGTACCTGATCAGCAACAGCGGCATTTATCAGTCGATCGGTTCGCAAGGGGTCATTTATGGCGAGCCCCGCATGTTCGGCGTGCGCCTGAAATACAGTTTCGGCGGATAATCCAGACCGGGAAACAGGATCGGGCGAGCATGCCCGGTCCTGCAAACCGATCCTGTGAATTGGGGAGAAGCGCCGGTGATGAACTTGCAGGAAATGTCCGATCGCCTGGAAATTCAGGATCTTTTGGCTCGCTACAGCTTTGCCATCGATGAGCGCGACTGGGACGCGCTCGATCGGGTGTTCACGCCCGATGCGCGGATCGATTACAGCGAAACGGGCGGCGCCAAAGGCTCGTTTGCGCAGATCAAGGCCTGGCTCCCCGACGCACTGAAACGCTTTCCCATGTTTCAACATATGGTCGCAACGACCCGGCTCGACTTGGCGGGCGACACCGCCAACTGCCGGACAATCCTGTTCAATCCGATGGTCCACCGCGCGGATTCTGGTGGCGGTGAAGCGGGTGTCGATCAGGTGTTTTTCATTGGGCTGTGGTATCGTGATCGGCTGATCCGCACGGCGGATGGCTGGCGCATTACCGACCGGTACGAGGAAATGGCATATAGTCATAATGTGCCAACGATGGCACCTGCTCCTGACCTGATGCCCGCTGCTGATCCGACATCCGCCGGATGAGCGGCGCCACGGTCAACTTTACAGCGATCGGCACAGGCGCGCCCGATCCACAGCGCCATGCGATGGCGATCCGCGCATTCCTTTGCCAGAACGTGGCGATAGGGTCGGCGTTCGGGTCGTTCGGGGTGGTCGTGCTGACGCTGCAACACCGCTTTGGCGTTGGGCGCGGGATGGCCAGTCTGGGTTTGGCGCTGGCGGTGCTGATGATGGGTCTGTCCTCGCCCTTGTCGGCGCGGATGATCGAACGATTTGCGCTGCGCAACACCATGCTGTGCGGGATCGTGCTGTCGGGCCTGGGCAATCTGGCGCTGGCATTTGCGCCCGGTTTTGGCTGGGTGCTGCTGGCTTATGCGCTGCCGATCGGGGTGGGGCTGGCGATGTTTGGGCCATTTCCGGCCAGCGTGCTGGCGGCGCGCTGGTTTCAGCCAAAGCCGGGGCCCGCGATCGGGTTTGTCAACATGCCGGTGCTGGTCGCACTGGTTCCGCTGATCACCGTGCCATTGCTGCGCGATCATGGCCTGACTGGGCTGTATATCGTATTGGCGGTCATGCACCTGGTGCTGTTTCCATTGGCCTGGGGGATTGTCGATGCGCCTGCAGGCACGGCAATGGCCCCCGCTGATGCGGCACATGCGGGTACCGGGCGACTGGTGGGGCGCCCGCTGTTCTGGTGCATCGCGCTGGGTTCGGGCGTGCTGCATGCGGCGGGAATTTCCGCGAGCGCGCATATCGTCGCGCTGGGGATAGAGGCCGGGCTGGCCACGCAATCGGCGGCGATGCTGTTGTCGGTGATGGGCACGGCCAGCGTGGTCGGCGCGTTTGGCGCGGGTCTGTTGTGCGCGCGGATCGGGGCGCCGGCGACGCTGGCACTGATCGCGGCGACCACCGGGCTGGGCTGGGTCATGATGTTTTCGTCGCACACGCTGATGCTCATGGCGGCACTGACCGCGGTGCTGGGCGCCGGGGGCGCCGGGGTGTTTCCGGCGATCAATGTGCTCGTCGGCGAACGGTTCGGGCCGGATGCGGTGGTCCGTACGGTCGGCATGCTGGGGCTGGTGACTTTGCCGTTCAATTTCGGCCTGCCGCCGCTGGCTGGCGTGCTCCACGATCGGACCGGGGGCTATGCGGCTGTTGGCGTGGCAATTGCGCTGGCGTGCATGGTCGTAACGGTGCTGTTTTTGGCTATGGCGCGGGAATCCCGCACGACATTGGCCCGCCCGACATTGGCAATAGATATCTAAGATAAAGGGATAGGACGAATGGGCAAACTGGACGGAAAAGTCGCGATCGTTACGGGTGGCGCGCGCGGCATGGGTGAGGCAACGTGCCGACGGTTCGTTGCCGAAGGCGCCAAAGTGGCTATCGCCGACGTGTTGGAAGACCAGGGCCGGGCGCTTGCTGGCGAATTGGGTGATTACGCGCAGTTCTGGAAACTGGATGTCACCAGCGAGGATGAATGGGTCCGCGTCGTTGCCGAAGTCGAAGCCATATTCGGCGGGGTCGATGTTCTGGTCAACAACGCCGGGATCCTGATGTTCAAATCTATTCTGGAAACGACCAAGGCTGATTTTGAGCGCGTGCTGGGGGTCAATCTGGTTGGCGAATTCCTCGGCGTGCGGTCGGTCGCGCCGGGCATGATAGCGCGCGGGCGCGGGTCGATCGTCAACATCTCGTCGGTGGACGGCATGAAAGGCGCCAACAGCCTGGTCGCCTATGCCTCGTCGAAATGGGGTGTGCGCGGATTGACCAAAGTGGCCGCGATGGAATTGGGCCACAAAGGCATCCGGGTAAATTCGGTGCACCCCGGCGGGGTCGATACCGTCATGTCAAACCACGACAACCGCGCGCGCACCGCTGTTGACCAAGCCTATGGCAATGTCCCGCTGCAACGCATCGCCGGGCCCGAAGAGGTCGCCGCAGCCAGTCTGTTTCTGGCCAGCGATGACGCATCATACCTCAATGGCGCCGAAATCGTCGTCGACGGCGGGATGACGGTAGGCACGTATTACATGGGCTTTCCCGGCTCGCCCGGGTTCTAGGAGTTCATATCATGGTCCGTATTGCCGTACCCGAGACGCAGGCCGATAATCCATATGGCTTTGCCAGCCAGACCCACGCGACCACGATCATGGCCGCCGCCGGGGAATTTTCCCGCGCGGTCTATCGCGACAGCCGATTGTCCTTGCGTGAATTCGAAGGCGCTCGGATGCGCACCGCCCAATTGAACGGATGCCAGATCTGCCGTGACTTTCGCGCCGCGCGCGATGCGGCGGCGATATTCGCGGCTTCGGACGAAACCCCTGCGCACACCGTCATCGACAATGGCCCCGCGCCGGACGAGGAATTCTATGGCCACGTCGCGCGCTGGCGATCATCCACGGTGTTTTCGGACCGCGAACGGCTGGCCATCGAATTCGCCGAACGCTTTGCTGAACAGCCCAGAGTTCTAAGCCAGGACGAAGCATTCTGGACGCGCATGCACGCAGGTTTCACTGATACAGAGATTGTCGATCTGGCGCATTGCGTAGCGGCGTGGGTCGGGTTGGGCCGGGTGGCCCATGTGCTGGGTTTCGACACGGTGTGCCAGGTCCCACCCCCGCATGCCGAGACGGCATGACGAGAATGCTGGTGGGCCGCGCCGCAGTGGTCACCGGCGCCGCCGACGGTATTGGCCATGGCATTGCGCGGCGATTCGTGCGCGAGGGCGCGGCGGTCATCGTCGCCGATTTCGATCGCGAACGCGGCATGGCGGTGGCGGCTGAACTGGTTGCAATGGGTGGCCGGGCGCAGTTTATCGCGTGCGATGTCACGCGCAAAGACCAGGTGTTTGCCGCAGTCGATGCCTGTGTCGATTCATTCGGATCGGTCGATGTACTGGTCAACAACGCCTATTCCGGCGAAGGCCCGCTGCGCATCGAACGCAAGACTGACGAACGGTTCGAGGCCGCGTTGCAGATGTGCCTGTTCGCCACCAAATGGGCGATGGAACGCGCTTTGCCGCATATGAAGGCGCGCCGCTGGGGCCGCGTGATCAACATGGCCTCGCTCAACGGGGTCAACGCGCATATGGGCAGCGCCGATTACAACGTGGCCAAGGAAGCCGTGCGCGCCTATTCGCGCACCGCCGCGCGCGAATGGGCGGGCCTTGGCATATCGATCAACGTGATCTGCCCGGCGGCGATTTCGGCGGCGTTTCGCCGGTTTAGCGAAATAGCACCCGAAGTCGCAGCCGGGGCCGCCGGGGCCAATCCGATGGGGCGGATGGGCGACCCGGAGGCCGACATCGGCGGGGTCGCGGCATTCCTGGCCAGCGACGATGCGCGCTATGTGACCGGCAACACGCTGTTTGTCGACGGTGGCGGCCACATCAATGGCGTACCCTGGGCGCCGGACCTCGGCCCGGATGCGTGATCTGGAGCGTGATGCGTTAAATCTGACGCAGGTCGCGCGCTCTAGGTTGTTGTTGTCGCTTCGTTTCTACAAAAAACCGGTTCCCACTTTTTTTGCACGATGCTCTAAAACGATTTCACCTGGCCGCCGTCGACCATCAGCGTCTGCCCGGTGATATCGCTGGCCGCTTCGCTGGCCAGGAACACCACCGCCGCGCCGATATCGGTTTCGTAATCGCCGATCCGGCGCGCCGTTTCCTCCAAAACGCCGGGCAACGCGGCCCGGTCCATCAGAACGAGCGGCATGAACAAAACGGTGCCATATGCCGACAGTTCGGCCGCGGTCGCCTGGCCCAGCGCAATCTCTCGGTCAACGATCAGCTCGCTGGCATCAGCCTTGACGAAGCCGGTGGCCCCCTTTGGCCACGCCGCATGCCTGCCCGTGACGATGGCAGTTTTACTCCGCAACTGGATCCTCAAATTGCGTATTATACAATACCATAAATTGCGTAGAAACAGATATAAATGCAATTAGTAATCACGAAATGCACACCAAAGACCTATAATGTCGCACCTTATTGGAGATTGGCCGATGACTGATTATACGCCGCAGATAGGCACGCCGGGTACCGCTGTGGTGATTACCGGCGGTGCGTCCGGCATCGGGTTGGCCGCGGCGCATGCGCTGGCAGCGGTCGGGCGATCGGTCGCGGTGTGGGATATCAATGCCACCGGCGCGATGGCCGCTGCTGCTGCGATCGCCCATCAATACGGCGTGTCCGCGATCGGCCAGGCGGTCGACTTGCGCGATTCCCAGGCAGTTGCGCCCGCCGCTTTGGCGACGCGGGCCGCGCTGGGGTTGGTTGGCGGCATTGTCCATTGTGCGGGCACCGCGGTGCAGACCGGGATCGAGGGCGTCACGCCCGACAATTTCGACGCGGGTTTCGCGCTCCACGTTCGCGCCATCCTGCTGCTGACCCAGGCGTTCATGGCCGATCTGAAAGCCAATCCGGGCAGCGCGATCGTCGCAATGGCATCGATCAACGCCACATTCGGCAATGGCGTGATCCCGATTTACACAGCGGCCAAGGGCGCGGTGATTTCGCTGGTTCGGTCGATGGCCGATGAACTGGCGCTATCAGGCATCCGCATCAACGCGCTAAGCCCGGGCATGATCGACACGCCTATTCTGGGCGAAATGCGCGACGGGATGGAACACGTTTTTGGCCCACGCATCTTTCTGGGGCGGTTTGGCGATCCGGCGGAAATTGGCCGGGTAATACGTTTCCTGATGTCGAATGAAGCGAGCTATATTACTGCGGCTGAAATCGTCGTCGATGGCGGCATCATGCATTCGCAGCGGCCCTAGAACACCTTGTGTGAAACAGGAATCTCGCAAGATGCCCCAAGTTGCCGTTGTCGTATCGTTTTTTGCGAAAAAATTGGTTTTTAATTATTTTGCACAATGGTTTAGGGAATCGCAACATCTGATACGCAAACATACGTCATCGTAGCTCCAACTGGTGAAATGCTAGCCCTCGCCATGGATTTGGACGGGCGCTGCCGGAAAACATCCGTTTGTGGCATGGTCGGTACTGGCAGGTTGCATATACGGTCTGACAGCTTCCATGGGCTGGCTCCTGGAAAACTGACTTCCCCGGAGCTAAATTACCGGTTTGAAACTGACCACACAACGCACCGCCTCGCCGCTTTTCATCAGGTCGAACCCACGGTTGACTTGCGCCATCGGCAGGCGGTGGGTGACCAGGTCCTCCAGATTGAGCTGCCCCTCGGCATAGTGGTCGAGCAGGCCCGGCAATTGGCTGCGGCCCTTGATATTGCCCATGAACGAGCCTTTCACTGTGCGGCCCAACTGGATCGCAAAGGGCACCAGTTGCAGCATTTGGCCATCGGGCGGCACGCCCAGCACCACGGTGCAGCCCCAGCCGATGCGCGTGCAGTCGAACGCCTGCGCCATCAGCGCGGTGTTGCCGACGCATTCGAACGCAAAATCGGCGCCGCCCCCGGTCAGCGCGCTGATGGCCTCTGCCGCATCGCAGGTCCCACCGTTGACAAAGTCGGTCATCCCGAACCGCCGCCCCTGCGTATCGCGCGCGGGATTGATGTCGACGCCGACGATCCGGCTCGCGCATGCCAGCCGTGCACCCTGCACGACATTCAGTCCGATCCCGCCCAGCCCGAAAACTGCGACTGTGGCCCCCGCGCCAACGTGCGCCGTGTGCAACACCGCGCCGACCCCGGTCGCAACCGAACAGGCGATCGTGCAGGCAAGATGAAACGGCACATCCATGCGGATCAGCGCGCAATTGCGTTCGGGCACGACGACGAATTCAGCCAGCGAACCAACTCCCGAATACGCCGAAACCTTTTGACCATTCAGCGAAAACGGCGAGGGCTGCGTCATGATTTCGGCCAGAAACACTTCGCACAAATTGGTCACGCCCGACCGGCAATTGCCGCATTCGCCGCATTCGCCGATGCCCAGCGGCACGACATGGTCGCCGGGTTTGACCGATGTGACCCTCGCACCGATCTGGCGCACGATCCCTGCACCTTCGTGCCCGACCACGATCGGAAATGGATAGGGCGCGGCTTTGCCTTCCAACTGGCTCAGATCGGAGTGGCACAGCCCGCTTGCCATGATTTCGATCAAGACTTCGCCGGGGCCGGGCGGGCGAAGGTCGAGCAGTTCCTCCACCATCGCCGCGCCCGGCGCATGGGCAACCATCGCGCGAATTTTCATGGCTGTTTTCCTGCCGGAAATTCCGGATCTGGCGCGCGGTGGCCCAGGATCATGTCGGCGGCCTTTTCGGCAATCATCGCGACCGGGATCGCGGTGTTGCCACCGGGCAGATGTGGCATGATCGAGGCATCGACGATGCGCAGCGCGCCAATGCCGTGTACGCGCAAATTTTCATCGACTACCGCGAGCGGGTCATTGCCCATGCGCGCGGTGCCGGTCGAATGGTAATCCGCCTCTGCCGTGGCGCGAATATAGGCATCGATCGCGGCATCGTCGTCGCTGGCAATTGCTGGCCCGGGCGCCAGTTCTTCGCCGCGCAGATCGTCGAACGGGCTTTGCGCAAACACCCGGCGCGCGATCCGCACGCCCTGGCGCAAAATATGCCGGTCGCGTTCGCTGGCGTTGTAATTTGGGTCGATCATTGGGGCCAAGTCGGGATCGGCCCCGGCGAGCATGACCGACCCGCGCGAATCCGGCCGGGCAACATTAATATGCGCATAGAACCCATGCATCGGCGCCAGCGTCCGGCCATTGTGGGCAAACAACGCCGACACCAGCAGCATCTTGATATCCGGTTCATCGAGCGTCGGATCGGACCGTACCAGACACGCAACCGACATGCCGGGATCGGCCAGCGGCCCGCCGCGCGTGATCACATACTGCCCCATCGCCAGCGCGCCGCGCCAGGGGTTGAGGTACCGCAACAGCGACAGCGGCTGGGTCGCGCGGTGTTTGACGTGCGCGGCAAAGTGATCCTGCAACCCCTGGCCCACCCCGGGCAGACCGGCGACGACGGGTATACCATGCGTGATTAGGTGGTGCGCCGGTCCAAGGCCCGACAGCATCAGCAACTGCGGCGTGTTGATCGCGCCTGCCGCCACAATCACTTCACGTACGGCGTGGCTGATACGGTCGTGCCCGTTTTGGCGCCAGACCACCCCGGTCGCGCGGTTCCCGTCAAACAGCACGCGCCGGGCATGTGCTTTGGTGACGACCACCAGATTTTGCCGGGTCCGGACGGGGCGCAAATAGGCGGATGCCGCGCTCGACCTCCGGCCCCGGCCCACGGTAAGGTCAACCGCGCCAAAGCCATCGCGGGTTGCGCCGTTCAGATCTTCGGTCAGCGGATAGCCGGTGGCTGCGCCCGCCTGCAGGAACGCCGTCGCAAACGGATGGCCCTGGCCCGCGCGGGTGATCTGGATCGGACCACCCCGGCCATGCCAGGGCGTCGCGGCGGGCAGGTAATTTTCCAGCCGCCGAAAATACGGCAGCACTTCGCCAAATGACCACCCGCGATTGCCCGCCCGGGCCCAGCGGTCATAATCCGAATGAAACCCCCGATCATACGCCATGCCGTTGATCGAAGACCCGCCGCCCAGCACTTTGCCGCGCGGCACATAAAGCACCCGATCGTCGAGATGGCGTTGCGGCGCCGACATGTACCGCCACGCAAAGGCGCCCGCCATCATGATCGGTAGCAGCCCGCCGGGCGCGGTAATCAACGGACTGCTGTCCTTGGGCCCCGCCTCGATCAAGAGCACGCGGCAGGTGGGATCGGCAGACAACCGATTGGCCAGAATGCAACCGGCCACACCCGCACCAACAATCACGAAATCGTAGTTTTCCATCGCCTGCGATCGTGAAGAACCTGCCACCGCCGCGCAACTTGCGCGCGATAAATGGCGCAGATGTGGGCACTTCGGGCGCCATGTGGCGGTTCAGGCTCCGTTTTCCTCACCGCGCGCGAAAGGCAGACGCTAAAACTCCAACCCCAACCCCAACTCCGGCAACGCCCCGTCATATCCCGCGGCCGCATTCCAGGTGTTGGTCGCTATCGGATCAAACCGCAGGCAAGCCTGGTCCCATTCCAGCCCGCACGCCGCCACCAGCCACTGTGCCTGACCTGCCGGATCGCCGACAACCGCCTCATAATCGATCTCGATCATCGCGCCTGCGGGCAGCACCGCACGCCAATGCACCATCAGCCGCTGATACGCGCGGTAATAAGCGCCCAGTTCGCCCGGATCGTAAGCAAAATCATGGTTTTGGGCAAAGTACGTGGCATAAATCGACAGGCACGTATCGCGTGGATCGCTGCGGCAATGCACGATCAGTGCCCCGGGAAACATCCGCACAATCAGCCCCAGATGGCGGAAATTCGACGGCATCGCGTCCGTCACGCGCAAGCCTTGCGGTGCATCAGCCGTGGCGCGCTGATGATACGCGCGCGCCAGTTTGCCCAGGTTTGGCCCGCCGAGCCCGGCCAGCCGCCACGCCGACGCAACAGGATCAGCAGGTCCGCCAAAGTGGTCCATGAGCACGTGATCAAGATGCTGCCGTGTGCGCCCTCCGTGGATAGCCGGGTGCGCGGCCAGGATCTGTTCGACCGGCACGGTCCCCGAATCCGGCATGCCGACAATAAAAATTGGGCGCATTGTGGCAGGGTGGGCGGCAGGGTAAGCGGCAAGGTGGCTGGTAGTGCGGGCGCTAGGTCCGGTGCCGTGCACATCGTCGAACGCGTCGGCCAACGCGGCCATTCCGGCAAGATCTGCGTCGCTGTCATAAATGACCCCCGCGCGATGGCGGCGATTGGCGCGGTCCAGCCGGGACAAGGCCGCGTCCGCCAGATCGCAATCCATCAGCGCCTTGGCG
>JAYTHT010000657.1:0-2265 GCA_043732365.1 Novosphingobium sp.
ACGCCATCGCACGCATCCTCGATCTATACTCCCCGCAGGAATGCGCCAATTACTTCACAGCCTGCGGATATGATGCAACGTGATCGAAAACCGCTCTAATGCGCTGTGCCTGCGTAGTCGGGATCGTGACCACGAAGCTGTGCGCTATGGCCATATAGCTTCGTGGTCACGACCCCAATTCGCTTTGATCTGGTTGATCTGGTTCCGATAAAATGAGGCATTCGTTGTCATCGTATTCGACCCCAGCTTCGTCGACGACATTCTCGTCCGCAACGCGCCGCTCGACCTCCGGAATGAGCGCCAGCAGAACTTTGCGAACCTCAATCTCGTCGACGGACGCCGGCAATGAATTTAGGTATGTTTTTGTCCGGTCGCCACCCGTCGCATGACGATGCGGTGCCTTCCCGGCCATCGCCTGCTGCCGATCAACGGCACCAGCAATCGACCTGCCAAGCTCTTCAATAAACGACGCGTCGTCGCTCCACGCGTCAAGATCGGCCAGCAACGTGCGACCCCTGCCAGTGCCCGCAATCGACTTCAGAACCACCCAGCCAGCGCCCAGTGAATACGCCCGCTCGATCGAATTCTGCAGCGCGATATCGAGTAGCAGCACGACACCCGCGCGTGCTTGATCGCGACACGCCTCCGCGCTGTCCGCGACCGCATCGGCGCGGGCGTTGAGTTCCGCCGCTTGGCTGCGCAACCGCTGGGCTTCGTTGTCGAGCCGGCCTGCCGAAATCGCCATCCGCGACATGTCGCGCTGCGCGCGGGACTGACCGTTCACCCGGTCATCGGTAACCCACGCCTGCCGCTTTTGCGGGCGTGCACCACCCGTCGCCCACCTGGACCACGCCTCCAGGTCGGGATGGACCGGCACCAGGTGAGACAGCAGCGCGTCGCCGACAACGCGCCGCGCAGCATCCGTTTCGAGCAACCGCAGCGTCGCTGCGGCGGCGGTGAGGTCGGGCGACTGGCGGACGCGGTTTAGCGCGTCCGCGGTCCACTGCAGCGACGTCGCCGCACTGGCTTCAGCCGGTTCATCGATCGACCTGTTCACCGGTGGCCGACCGCGCCGGCGGCCACCACCTGCTGCCGATTGTCTGCCCAACTCTTCGCTCATCTTGCCTCTCCCATTCTAGCCGACACGCCGGCCCATGTCGTATCGTCACCAGAACGATTTGTTGAATGCAAGCTTTATGGCGGCGAGAGTTGGGTGAGCCTGTACGGCCACCTCTGCCCACGAAAACAGGCCCTGCAGGAGCCTGAAGCGTTGCGACTTCGCCGCCGGGATTCGGTGGTCTTGCGGCTGCGCCGGTCGATCTGGTTCGCCACCAGGTCGGCGCGGTTGGGTCCGACCCAACGCCTCCAAACTCGTGGCCCAATCATGCCCCCGCGATGGGCCGCTCGCATCGCGATCTGTCGGTAATTTCAGCAGTACGACGGCTGCGCCAGTCGACCTGTTACGGCGCTAGATCGGCGCGACTGGGCCCATCCCGCACGAGCCTTCCGCCAGCCTATATTGCCGGCGTGCGGGCCCAACCTGACACTCAAACAATTATTTAGAGTGCCAAATCATGGGCCCAGACTAGGCCCGAAAACAGAAAAAAACTTAGGCGCAATACCGCAAACTTGACGCAGAGCGTCAAGTTTACATTTCGCCGCTAAATGCACTGCATTTCGGGCTCGATCGCGACCTGCGGTGCTGCCTGCCAAGCCCGTCGGAGACGAGACTGGGCCAGGGTCAGCCGCTACTGGCGGCTTCGGTCCTCCGCCCGCTACGCGGTCTCCGGAAGGCAAGAATAAACTACCCGCCGCACGCCGGCCAAAAACCGCACCGCACAATTAATACGCATCTGACTGGGTCACACCAAAACCGCTAATTTCGGCCGCCACTGGCAGTCTCGGTCCTCCGCTACGCGGCCTCCAGAAGCTGACAAGCAAACGCGGTGGCCGCGCTGCCGGCCCTTCGGCCGTGTGATTTAATCCGCGCCGGTTGGGTGACGACCTGGGAGCCTGGTTTGCGACAGGCGCGGACCGCGGCGGCATGTCGGGAGCAGGGATTCGAGCGCGTGAACAACGTCCCGCCTGGACGCTGTCGACAAGCCCGCGTCGATGCCCGCGTTCGCGCGCGATCATCGGTAACCGGTGGTAGGCGCACCTGCACCGGCGCGTGTGGTAACGTCCCAAACCCGCTTTCCTACACCCCACCGTTCTTTGTATGTTCGCATATGAACAAATCGAGAGACTTTGAAATTTCGCTGGTGA
>JAYTHT010000658.1:0-7740 GCA_043732365.1 Novosphingobium sp.
CTTGCGCGATCGATTGGCGCAATTGCACGAGAGGACCGCTGAAACCCCGTTGTTCAATCCGGTGTTTCAGCTGAGCCATGATTTGTCGCGCGAGCTTGAGTCCGGCGCAATCGGGCTGGCCCAAATCGGGGCGGTGGTGGCTGAGCTGGAATGCGAAGCGTTACAGACCCGCGCCGCGCGGTTGCGCGGGCTGGTCGCGCCAACCGACGGCGAAGAGAACCTGTCGCGTATCATCGCGCTGCTGAACGAAGAAGACGGCTTCTCCGAATTTTGCCAGCGCTGGCAACGGCCGTTGCTGCATGCGGTGTTTACCGCGCATCCGACGTTTTTGCTGACGCCGGGTGACGCCGATGCGGTGGCCAGCGCCGCGCTTGCGGAAAACCCGCGCGCCGCCACCGTGTGTTCGGTGCCTGGGCCGGGGCCGCAGATTACGCTCGAATTCGAACATGGCGAGGCGATGGCCGCGATCGAGCGTGCAGGTCTGGCGCGCGATCGCATCAATATGCGGCTGCTGACGCATGCCCGGTCGCGCTGGCCGGGGCGCTGGCTCGATTTTCGCCCGCTGCCGTCCCGGTTTGCGACCTGGGTCGGGTATGACATGGATGGCCGCACCGATATCGGCTGGAGCACGTCGATCCTGTTCCGGCTGCGCGAAAAAGTGCGTCGTTTGTCCAGCTACGGCGCGTGGCTGGCCACGATCGATGCGGACCATCCGCTGCTGGCGACACTACTGGCCGGCCGCGACCAAGCCGCCGCAATGGCGGATTTGTTCGACGGGCCGCTGACCGATCCCGCCGTGTTGTCCGATGTTGCCAACCGCATGACCGCCGATGATTCCGCACGGCTGCTGTCGTTGCAACCGACCATCGCTGCGCTGGAGGCCGATGCGATCCGTGCTGGCGATGATTCTGCGGTCGCCTATGCTGCGCTGGCGGCGGCGATGCGGGCCGATGGGCTGGGCATGGGCTGGGTCCATTTCCGGGTCAATTCGTCGCAATTGCACAATGCCTTGCGCCGCCGGATCGATCCCGAAGGGACGCTGGACCTGGGCAGCCGGGGCGCGTTGTCGCGCCTGCGCGAATTGCTCGAAGCGGCCAAGCCGCTGCGCACCAATTTTGGCGCGCTGGCGATTGAGACTTCGACCGCGATGCGCCAGTTTCTGGTGATGGCGCAGATCCTGCACCATATCGACGCCGATGCGCCGATCCGCATGCTCATTGCCGAATGCGAACAGCCGCAGACTGTGCTTGCCGCGTTGTATTTTGCGCGGCTGTTCGGGATCGAGCACAAAGTCGACGTGTCGCCGCTGTTCGAGACCGAGACCGCACTCGAACATGGTGGCCGGTTTCTCGACGCGCTGCTGGCAGAGCCGGCCTATCGTGCATATGCGCGGTTGCGCGGCCGGGTCGCGATCCAGACCGGTTTTTCCGATGCGGGCCGGTTTTTGGGCCAGATCCCCGCCGCGCTGGCGATTGAGCGGTTGCAGGGGCGGCTGGCCGAGGCGATGCGCGTGCATGGGTTGACCGATGTCGCGGCGCTGATTTTCAACACTCATGGTGAAAGCATGGGGCGCGGCGCGCATCCGTCTGGCTTTGCCGATCGCCTGTCGTGGCCGCTCAGTCGCTGGGCGCGCAGCCGCTTTGCCAAGACCGGCGTGGCGATCGAACCCGAAGTTACGTTCCAGGGCGGCGACGGCTATATGTTCTTTCGCAACGACGACCTCGCACTGGCGACTTTGACCCGCATTGCCGAGGCGCAAGTCGACTTGTCGGGCGCCTACAAGCGCGATCCGTTCTATGACCGCACCGATCTCAGCCTCGATTTCTATAGATCGATCCGTCGGGTGCAGCGCGAATATCTGGGCAGCACGACTTATGCCCGCGCGGTAACCGCGTTCGGGCTGGGCATGTTGAAAGGCACTGGCAGCCGGGTGTCGCGGCGCCAGTCGGATATCAATGCCGACCGTACGATGAACCTGCGCCAGATCCGCGCGATCCCGCACAATGCGATCCTGCAACAGATCGGCTATGCGGTGAACGTGATTGCGGGCGCGGGCAGCGCGGCTGGTGATGAAATCGAATCGATTGCCGAATTGCTGGCCGGTTCGGATCGGGGCAACCAATTGGTGCGGTTGTTGCGCGCAGCAAATGAGCTGGCCTCGATCAAGACCGTGGGCGCATTTGGCGAGCTGTTCAATTCGGCTTATTGGGCCAGCCGTCCGTATCGCGGGACCGAAACTGCGCTGGAACAAGGGTGTCTGGGGCTCGCGGAATATCTGACCAAGGATGATCGCGCCGGGGTGTTCCGCCGCCTGGTTTCGCGATTGCGGGTTGACTGGATGAAGCTGCACCGGCTGTTGTCGCTGGTGCCGGGTGCGCCAGTGGGGCGCGATGCCGCATCCGATGATGCGCGCCGTACGATTGGGCTGTTGCAGGCGGTGCGCCTGACGCTGTTGATGCATATGTTTCTGCGCGCGGTGCAAGTGCCGCAATTTTCGCGTGCCAATGACATCAGCCGCGAAGACGTGCTGGAAATGGTGCTGTCGCTGCGCGTCGATGACGCGCTGGCCCAATTGCGCCGCGCTTATCCGGTGATCGAGCCTGGCATTGGTGATTTCACACTTAATGAACCGAGCGACTATCCCGACGGCCAGGCGGAGGATTACAGCGCGATCCGCACCCGGTTTATCGACCCAATCGACCATGCCCAAGCGCTGAACATCCGCATTTCGGTCGCCATCGCCAATTATTTTGGCGCGCACGGCTGATGTCGTCCCCGTCCCGGTGAATCAGGTGGATCCCTGGGGACGGGGAGGATTTGTTATTTGGGCGCCAGGACCATGAGCATCTGGCGGCCTTCCATACGTGGAAAGGCCTCCACTTTGGCCAGTTCGGCGACGTCGTCTTGCACTCGGCGCAACAGGTTCATGCCCAGTTGCTGATGCGACAGTTCGCGACCGCGAAAGCGCAAGGTGATTTTCACTTTGTCGCCGTCTTCGATGAAGCGCGACACATTGCGCATCTTCACGTCATAGTCGTGGTCATCGATGTTGGGACGCATCTTGATCTCTTTGATCTCCTGCGTCTTCTGGCTCTTGCGGGCAAGATTGGCCTTTTTCTGCGCCTCGTAGCGGAATTTACCG
Organism: Novosphingobium sp.; assembly: GCA_043732365.1. GTDB lineage: Bacteria > Pseudomonadota > Alphaproteobacteria > Sphingomonadales > Sphingomonadaceae > Novosphingobium. Next base: position 3,143 of record JAYTHT010000658.1, read on the forward strand.
ACATCGAGGTATTTGCAGACCGGCGGATCAGCGTTGGGCGACACTTCCACGAGATCGAGCCCGACTTCCGCAGCCTGGTCGATCGCTTCGCGCGTGTACATGATTCCAAGGTTTTCGCCGTTTTCGTCGATCACGCGCACTTTGGGCACGTTGATCATCAGATTGAAGCGAGGCCCGCTCTTGACGGGGGGCGCCATCATGCGCCTGGGAGGGGGAGCTATGTTCAGTTCTCCGGTTGTGGATATCAAAGGGCGAAATTCAGTCAGCGCTCATAACACATCGCGCCAACAGATAAAGGACGAAGCGATGTTGGAATGCATTCACTTCACTTGATTTGAAATTGGGCATCAAACCACGCAAATTCAAGCCGCCGCACGCCACAATGCAAACCGCGCGACGCGTCCGGCGGCGGGAATCAATGCATCACCGCTGCGCGATGGCTCCAGCGCAGCCCGAATTACCGGGGCACCGGCGTCGAGTCCCCCGGTCAAGGCGCCGAACGCGGGCAGGATCATCCGGGTCTCGCTGGCCACGACGCAAGGGCGGGTGATCGAACGCCCGCGCTGCACCACGCGCAATTTCGGATGGAAATGACCTGACAGTTCGGGGCGGGTTTCGCCCGGGCGCGCTTCGTGGCGTAACACAACGCCTGCGACGGTTGTTTCGATCTCATGCGTGCCGGGCAGGGCGGGACAGCCAGGATCTGCGCCCTTTTCATCGTGATTCCCGGTGATCCACACCCAGTCGGTGGCGCGGGTCAAAGCGGCCAGCATTCCGGCGGCATGGGGGTCCAGCCGTTCGGGCCCGGCGGCATCGTGAAAATTGTCGCCCAGGCAAAACACGCGCCGCGCGCCCGTCAGGCGTAGCGCATGCGCCAGCCGTTCCAGTGTTTCGCGGCTGTCGTACGGCGGCAGCATCTGGCCGGTGCGTGCGTAAAAGCTGGCCTTTTCCAGGTGCAGATCGGCGACCAGCAACGCACGTTCCTCGGCCCAATACAGCGCCCGCGTGACTTCACCCCCGGTGCCGAGCGCAAACTCGTGATCGAGAAAGGCAAATGATGCGAACGAAACGGGAACCATCATGGCCTCTTGCCGGATCGCCCGAGGCTTGGCAAGGCTTGGTCATGACTGACACTCCAAATCCCGATGCCCCAAATCGCGGCGCCCCGAATCCCGATTGGCCAAATGCCGACTGGACCCCACAGACCACGCATGCGCGCGCGTGGTTTGAAGCTTTGCGAACGCGCATCTGCGCCGCATTCGAAGCGATCGAGCGCGAAGCGGGCAGTGACGCCAGCTTTGAATTTACGCGTTGGGACCGGGATGGCGATGCGCACGGCGGCGGCGGCGAGCAGGGCGTAATGAAAGGCAAAGTGTTCGAAAAGGTCGGGGTCAATGTTTCGACCGTCGGCGGCACATTCAGTCCCGAATTTGCCGCCACGATCAACGGCGCCGATCCGCAAAACCCGGTGTTTACCGCGACCGGGATCAGCCTGGTGGCGCATATGGCCAATCCGCATGTCCCGGCGGTGCATATGAACACGCGGTTTTTGACCACGCGCAAGGCGTGGTTTGGCGGCGGCGGCGATCTTAATCCGCCGATCCCTTATGACGAGGACACCGCGCAATTCCATGCAACGTTTAAGGCGGCATGCGACGCGCACGATCCTGCGTATTACCCCCGGTACAAGGCGTGGGCGGACGACTATTTCTATATCCCGCATCGCAAAGTCCATCGCGGCGTCGGCGGCATTTTCTATGACCATCTCGAATGCGCTGATGACTCGGGTTTTGAAGCGAATTTCGCATTTACCCGCGCGGTGGGTGAGGCATTTCTGGATGTATTTCCCCAGATCGTGCGCCGCCGCATGGGGGCGGACTGGACCGCGCAAGACAAACAACAGCAGCTTGTCTGGCGCGGTCGTTATGCCGAATTTAACCTCGTTTACGACCGGGGCACCCTGTTCGGTCTGAAAACCGGGGGCAACATTGACGCCATCCTGATGAGCCTGCCGCCCGAAGCGGTCTGGGCCTGATGGCGATTGCGCATGATGCGGGCACGGCGCCATTGACGCCTGGATTCCATGCCGTCGCGCCGGGTGATCTGGCGGCAGTGGTGACAGCACTGGAAATGCGCGAAATGCCGGCGGCGTTGCGCCGTCCGGGGATCGAGCCCGATGTCCCGTTGCAACTGGAACGCTGGACCGATTGCGCGCCCGAACGGTATCGCCTGCTGTACAGGCGGATCGGCGCGCCGTGGCTGTGGTGGTCGCGATTGGCGCTCGATGATGCGGCATTGGCGGCGATCATCCACGATCCGGCGGTCGAATTGTATGCCGTTACCGACCGCGCGCGCGTGGAAATCGGCATGCTGGAGCTCGATTTTCGCACAGAGGGAGCCTGTGAAATCGCGTTTTTCGGATTTGTGCCTAAAGCGACCGGGCGTGGTTTTGGCAAATGGCTGATGCGGCGCGCGCTCCAACGCGCGTGGTCGAGCGGCAATTCAGTCGGAAAAGTCCGGTTAGTCGGAAAAGTCCGGTCGGTCGGAAAAGTCTGGGTCCACACATGCACGCTCGATGATCCGGGCGCGGTGGCGTTTTACACGAAGCAGGGGTTTGTACCCCGGGCGCGCTTTGTCGAAGTGTTTCGTGATCCGCGCGCCTGCGGCTTGTTAACCGATGATCTGGGCCCGCTTCACCCGCTGATTGTTGATTGAACGATCGGGTTGATTTCGCAAGCGCGACGTAACCATCCAGACAAGTGCCACGCTGGCGAACGGCATCAGATTGGCGTGCAACGGCAATGGCGCCACGCGTGTCGCCAATGGGGCGAGTCATAGCGCGATAACCCCCGCCTTTTCCCACGGTCGCCAGCCTTTGGTGCGCGCCGTGGTGACCAGCCACAGCAACGGCTGGACCAGAAAAGGCAGATCGTAACTGAACAGATACGGTGACGCCATTGCGGTCGCTGCCAGCATCAGTGCGCCGGATGCAGCATTGACGCCATGCCGCCGGGTTTCGCGCCAGACCATGGTCGCCATGGCCAGCGTGATCACGATTTGGCCGGCCAGGGCAGCATTCGCGCCAACCAGCACCCGGATCAGCGCATAAGGCGTGGCCATGCGCAAAAAAAGCCCGCCCGCTGTGTTCGATCAGCGCCGCGCTGACCGGAAAACTGTGCGGCCATGCCGCCCAAGTTTGGCGCCCGAACACGATCAGCGCCAGCAGGCACAGCAAAGCTGCCGAAACCGCCATTGCACCCAATGCGCCCCACCGGCGCCCGGCAATCAGCCATAGCGGCACCAGCAGCGCGAGGTGTGGTTTGATCACCAGCGCCCCAAACAGCGCGCCCGCAATCTGGTCGTCACGCCGATCTGCGCGCGACAACGCCATTACTCCGCCGACGAGCAACGCGCCGGTCACAAACCCGTTCTGCGCATGGCAGGCGGCCAGATACGCAGCGGGACACGACATCAGGATCAGGGACTGGCCCGGCAAAACCGGCGACACACCACAAACCACACCGCCCATCCGCCCAGCGCCCACGCCAGCCATGCCGCACCATAGGGCATCAACGCCAATGGCGCGGCCAGGAACAGATAAGGCGGCGGATTGACGAACGGGACGAAGTGACCGGTGTGGCTGGCAGCTTGCGCGCCATGTTCCGCGACGATGTCATACGCGGACCACGACTGCCTCGCCATGATCAGCCGCCCGGCGCCCCAGAATGCCTGAAAATCGCTGCCGAGATGCCCGGTGGCCTCGGCAAAGACGTGCCACAGCATCGGCACATAAGCGATCACCATGTAAATCGCGACTGCCTGCACCAGACCGCGATCGGGCCAACGATTGCCGCGCATTGCTATCAGCAAGCTTGGGTCGATCTGGCCGACTGCCGGGGTGCACGCTACGGTTTTGCTCATCGTGCAGCGGGTTAACCATAAATTCGTGAAGGAATTGTCCTGTGGCCCGGCCCTTTTCCCTTGCCCTTTGGTGGGCTTGGCCCCCATCTTGGGTTTGACCATGTTGCGCCAATACGAACTTGTCGAGCGCGTGCTCGCATATGCCCCTGATGCGGACGAGGCGATGCTGAACCGCGCCTATGTCTACACCGTCCAGAAACACGGCACGCAAAAGCGCGCCAGCGGTGACCCGTATTTCTCCCATCCGGTCGAAGTTGCCGGTCTGATGACCGAGCTGAAGCTCGATCAGGAAACCATCATGACCGCGCTGTTGCACGACACGGTCGAGGATACCCTGGCGACGACCGCCGAAATCGAGCGGCTGTTTGGCGCCAATGTGGCGCGCATGGTCGATGGCGTGACAAAGCTTTCCAAAATCGAAACGATGACGGAAAACGAGCGCGCGGCGGAAAATTTGCGCAAGTTCTTGCTGGCGATGAGCGCGGATTTGCGTGTGTTGCTGGTCAAACTGGCTGACCGGCTGCACAATATGCGCACGCTGCATTTCATCCGCAGCGAGGACAAGCGGCGGCGCATCGCGCGCGAAACAATGGAAATCTATGCCCCCCTGGCACAGCGCGTGGGGATGTACGAATATATGCGCGAAATGCAATTGCTGGCGTTTCAGCAGCTCGAAC
>JAYTHT010000659.1:0-2263 GCA_043732365.1 Novosphingobium sp.
GCGCTGGCGCATGGCGATGTCACCATGGCGACCGACGAGTTTGAAGCGGCACTGGTGGTCGATCCGGGATACACGGGCACGCTGGTCGCGCTGGGCGATGCCGCGCGCAAGGCGGGATTGCAGGGCAAGGCAATCCACTATTACCGCGTCGCGCTGGAACGCGATCCTAATGACCTGGCCGCGATTGGCGGCGAAGGCAGCGCGATGGCGGAAAAAGGCGCACTCGAAAAAGCGCGCGCAAATTTGATCCGGCTGGAGGGTTTGTGCGGAAAAGGCTGCGCCGAAAGCCGCATGCTGGACGAAGCCATCGCCAAAGGCCCAGCGCCCAAAGTCGTGTCGGCTGAAGCGGTGAAGCCGCGGCCTGCCGTACAGGCGAACTAAACTACGTATTGGCCCCAGGCCGCGCTTTGCCTGATGGCAAGTGATCGCGATCCATGTTGGTCCGGCCCCAAACTGGGCGCACGGAGCTTGCGACGATGACCACCATATCGAGCGCGGCGGGCGCATTGGCCGACTATACCAGCTATTACGCGGCGCAGGCCAAAACCGCCACGCCAAACGCTGACACGGCGAAAAGTGCGCGGGTGACCGGTTCAATCGGCAACGCGGCGGCAACGCTCGTCGCGGACACCAACGCCAGTGCATCGCTGTCAACATTGCTCGGCACCGGGACAGAATCGGCCAGCACGCTGTCAACACTGCTCAGCCTGGCGGGCAACAGCAGTGGCAACACCAGTCTGTTGGCAACGATCCTGGGCGCCAATGCCCCGCCTGGCACCAGCAACGGCAGTGCCACGGGCGATCTGTTGGCCGCTATGACCAGCCAGGCCGGCGGTATGAGCGCCAGCATTAGCCTGCTAGAAGCGATGGACGGGCAACGCGGTGCCAGTTCGGGCACGACCGCGGTAGCCACCACGCAACAGCAGATGATTCTCAGCGCGCTGGCCGGCGCCTATTCGCAAAGTCAGCAGAACCTGTTCACTTTACTTGCATAACGCAGAACAGGGGGGGCGCGCATAAATCAGAGCAGTGGGCGAAATTCGTCCAGCACCTGGCGATAGACACGGCGTTTGAACGGCACGATCAGATCGGGCAGTTCCTCGGGATCGACCCATTTCCATTCTGCAAATTCGGCTGGGTCATACGCGTTGAGATTGACCTGATGATCTTCGCCAGCAAAGCGCACCAGCAGCCATTTCTGGCGCTGCCCGCGATAGCGCCCTTTCCATAGCCGCCCCAGCAATTCGGGCGGCAAGTCATAGAACAGCTCTTCTTGCGATTCGGCGATGATTTGCACGAGGTCGGCGGTGACGCCGGTTTCCTCGTACAATTCGCGCAGGCCTGCGGGCCGCAAATCCTCTCCCTCATCGATACCACCTTGCGGCATTTGCCACGCATCGCCCTCACCTGTGGCGGCTTCGCCGAGTTTGGCACCTGTGGCGGCTTCGCCGAGTTCGGCGCGTTTGCGCGTGTCGATACGCTGGCCGACAAAAACTTTGCCGTACGGATTGACCAGCATGACACCGACACAGGGCCTATAGGGAAGCGCGGCAAGATCTTCGATCATCTAAGTATGTTCCAGCTGCCGCTTGATGGCGGCAAAAATCGTTGCAATATCGTCCTGTGCGCTCGGGATTGCTTTGCGCAACTGAACGAAGCCATGGATGGTTCCCTTGAATTCCAAAAACGTGACATTCGCTCCGGCGCGGACCAATTCGGCTCCATAGGCTCGTCCGCTGTCGCGGATCGGATCAAGTCCGGCTGTCACTAGCACGGTCGGCGGGGTAAAGGCATGTTCATTATACAGCGGATAAGCGCGCAGATCTTTTGGTGTCGCCGCATAGCAGTCCGAAAACCATGCCATGCTGTCGGAGGTCAGCAGAAAACCTTCGGAAAACTGTTGAAATGATGCGTGATCAGGCTTGTCATCGGATAGCGGATACAGCGGGACCTGCATGACTACCGGGACCGCAGCGGGATGGGCAACCAGCGCCTGGGTAACAACAATCGCCAGATTGCCGCCGGCCGAATCGCCCATCGGGATGAGGCCGGTAATCGTGCGGCCCAGGACTTGCGGACTGGTCGCGACCCAGCGCGCGGCGGCTTCGCAATCATCGGGCGCAGCGGGAAACGGGTGTTCGGGGGCGAGCCGATAATCAACCGCGATCACCGGCAGATCGAGCGCGGCGGCAATTTCGGTGCAGAACGCGTGGTGCGTATCAAGATCGCCAATGACAAAGCCACCGCCGTGGAAAAACAGGAC
>JAYTHT010000660.1:0-2257 GCA_043732365.1 Novosphingobium sp.
GGGGTGTGACGGACGCGCAGCCCGACACCCACCCCGCAAACCATCAGACTTACGCAGCCCATGGCTGTCGCTCTCAGGGTAATCCCCGCTCGCACCGAAACCCCTGTCGGTACGAAGAACGACTACGACAGGCAGGTCTCCTGGCTCACGGGTCGATGCGTTCCGGCGCCTTCTCAGGGGTATGACACCCCCAATGGCGAAATGGCCGGTCGGCTATCCGTTTACAGTTGCAGGGGCAGTCCGGGATTTTCACCCGTGTTCCCTTTTGATCCCCGTAAAGGGAACCTGTCGCATCGGCGCGCATAAGCGCGCTTTGCCGCGATGACAAGCTGTGAAGGTTTGAGTGTTTATCCGGCGCGAGGGCGGGGTAATCGCCATCATGTCGATCGCAAAGGTTCAGGCCCGCTCAGCCAGAGAGGCCATGTCGATGACAAAGCGATAGCGCACGTCGGCGCGGTCCATCCGCTCAAATGCTGTGTTGATTTCGTCCATGCGGATCATTTCGACTTCGGGCAAAATCGCTTTGCGCGCGCAGAAATCGAGCATTTCCTGCGTTTCGGCCAGCCCGCCAATCAGTGATCCGGCCACGCTGCGCCGACCCATCAACAGTGGCACCGTGCTGGGTTCGGTGATCGGGCCGACTTGCCCGACGATGACCAGCGTGCCGTCGATGTCGAGCAGCGGCAGATAGGGATTGATATCGTGCTTTACTGGCACCGTATCGATGATCAGGTCAAAACTGTTGGCCGCCGCCTTCATGGCAGCGCTGTCGCCGGACGCCAGCAGGCGATCTGCGCCCAGTTCCAGGGCGTCGGCGGTTTTGTCACTGGTGCGGCTCATCACTATCACTGACGCGCCCAGCGCAACCGCGAATTTCACCGCCATATGACCCAGTCCACCAAGCCCGATCACGCCAACCCGGCTGCCCGGCCCAACGCCCCAATGGCGTAGCGGCGAATATGTCGTGATCCCGGCGCATACCAGCGGCCCGACTTTGGCAATGTCGAGCCCGGCCGGCACGCGCAGCACGAAATGTTCGGACACGACAATCGCTGTCGAATAGCCGCCGCGCGTGATTTCACCCGTGATCCGGTCGGTGCCGCCATACGTGCCGGTATAGCCGTTCTGGCAGAAATGTTCGTCATCGCGCCGGCAATGATGGCAGTGGCCGCAACTGTCGACCAGGCAGCCCACCGCAACGATATCGCCGACTGCATGGCCGGTGACATTGGGGCCGATGGCAGTCACGCGGCCAACAATTTCGTGGCCCGGCACAACCGGATAACGCGCATTGCCCCAATCGTTGCGCGCGGCATGCATGTCGGAATGGCACACCCCGCAATACAGGATCTGGATCGACACGTCGTCGGGGCGCGGATCGCGGCGATCGAACTGCCACGGGGCCAGCGGTGCGCCCTGCGCCGATGCTGCGTAACCAACAGTTTTCATGGTAGGATTCCTCAACGTTTGACCATAGTGGCCTGCGCGGCTGGATAGCGTTCACCCTGCACAGTAATGCCAGACAGCGCGGTTTCGATAGCGGCAAGTTCGTCGGGGCCGAGCGTCACGTCTGCCGCGCCCAGGTTTTCGTCCAGCCGGTGCAGCTTCGTCGTGCCCGGGATCGGCACGATCCATGGTTTTTGGGCGAGCACCCAGGCCAGTGCGATCTGCGCCGGGGTGACGTGTTTGGCGGCGGCAATTTCGGCGATCCGTTCGGCCACTGGCGCGTTCGCCGCGCGGTTTTCGGCACTGAAACGTGGCAGAGCTGCGCGGAAATCGGTCGCTTCGAAGTGTGTCTGGGCGTTGATCGCACCGGTCAGGAACCCTCTGCCCAGCGGGCTGAACGGCACAAACCCGATCCCCAATTCTTCGAGCGTGGGCAGGATGTCGTGTTCGGGTTCACGCCACCACAATGAATATTCGCTTTGCAATGCGGTCACCGGCTGCACCGCATGGGCCTGGCGGATCGCGGCGGCGCTGGCCTCGGACATCCCGAAATGTTTGACTTTGCCTGCCGCAATCAGATCTTTGACCGTGCCCGCCACATCCTCGATCGGCACTGCTGGATCGACGCGGTGCTGATACAGCAAGTCGATCGCATCGACGCGCAGGCGTTTCAGCGATCCTTCGACCACCTGGCGGATATGGTCGGGATGGCTGTTCAGCATGGACCAGCGATTGGTGTCACCGGGCGCGGGGGCAAAGCCGAATTTGGTGGCGATCACGACCTGGCCTTTGAACGGCGCCAGCGCTTCGC
>JAYTHT010000661.1:0-7715 GCA_043732365.1 Novosphingobium sp.
TGTGCCGCCGCATTCTGGATGAACAGCCCAATGCCGCGCCGGTCCGGCTGGAACTGGCGCGGCTCGATGCGGAAATGGGGCATATGGCGGCGGCTGGGCGTGAATTGCGCGCGGCACAGGCGCTCGACCTGCCGCCCGAGGTCAGCCGGGCGGTGCGGTTTTATCAACAGGCGCTGGACGCGATCCGCCCGATCGGCGGCAGCATTGAGGTGGCGCTGGCGCCCGACAGCAATATCAATCGCGCGACCAGCGGCTCTTCGCTGAACACCGTGATCGGCGATTTTACGCTCAGCCGCGATGCCCAGGCCACTTCGGGCATCGGCGCGGTCGTGCGCGGACAGGCTTTCGCCCGCCTGACGGCGGGTCCGCGTCTGACAATGCTGGCGCGATTGTCGGGCAGCGCCAACCTCTATCGCGATCCCGAATTCGACGATGTGATCGTGGCGCCGCAGATCGGCCCCGAATGGACAAACGGACCCGACCGGATCAGCCTGTCGGTCGGCCCCGGCTGGCGCTGGTACGGGGGCACGCCATATACGTTTTCGACCAGCGAGGGGCTCGATTGGCAACACCGGCTGGGCAAACGCGCGCAGATCCGTGCCGCAGCCAGCCATGCCTTTATCAAAAACAATCGCGATGATCTGGAGACAGGCGTCGCCTGGGGCGGCAACGCGGGGCTCGATCGTGCCTTTACCGCGCGCTTTGGCGGCGGATTTTCGCTTAACGCCAATCGTCAGGGCGCGCGCGATCCCGCCTATGCGATCACCGGCTTCGGGATCAGCCCATATCTGTTTCGCGAGGTCGGCCATACCACGCTGACCGCCACGCTGACCTATAGTCGCCTGGCCGCCGATCAACGGCTAAGCCTGTTTACCGACCGGCGCATCGACAACGCCTATAGCCTGAACCTGGCGGCAACATTGCGCCAAATTCGCATCGGTTCCCTGTCCCCGCTGGTCCGATTCCGGCTGGACCAAAACCGATCCACCGTACAAATCTACGCTTACAAAAGGGTCGCCGGCGAAGTGGGGCTTGCCTCCGCATTCTGACCGACATTGCGGCCTTTGCGGGGGGCAGTGCAATGTTCAAGGCAGCTGGCAATCTGGGCGCGATCGGCGCGATCATGATGCTGAGCGGATGCGGGGATGGCGGCGGTGGATCGGTCGCCAGCGTCAGCACACCCGCAGCGCCAACCTCCAACACCACGCTGGCCAGTCTGGTCGCCAGCCAGTCATTCGCCAACAACGCGGCCAGCGAAACCGACACCATCGCCGCCAGCGCCAATGTCACTGCCGCATCGTCGACCAGCCACCCGCTGACATTCAGCTATGACTTGGCCTCAAACAGCTACACAGTGTCGACACAGGGACGCAGCCAGACGTTTGCGCCATCGACCAGGACCAGCGCAACGGGCGGGATCGCGGTCTATGCCTTGACCAGCGGCACCACCACTGACCGCCTGACAATTGAAACCGCCAGCGTGACCGGATATAGTGCAACCTCGCCGCAATATTCGGGCCTGGGCTATTGGCAGCGCACGGCAACCGGCTCCGCCAGCAGCGACGTCAGTGTCGATTTCTTTGTTTACGGGGTCAGTTCGGCGGCATCGGCGGTGCCGCGCACCGGCAGCGCGGCCTATGCCACGAGCGTTTATGGCCTGGTGTCACCAATCGGCAGCGAGGCGCGCTTTTTCCAGGGCACCGGGCGCATGGATGTCGATTTTGTCGACGGCTTGCTGACCACCCGCGCCGCACTGAGCGAAACCGGCATCGTATCGCAAACCAATTATGGCAGCGGCGCCGCAATCAACGGATCGGGCAGCCTGTCATCGAGCGCCAATGCCTTTAGTGGCAGCGTGGTCTATACCGGTCTAAACAGCAAATCGAGCGGCACGCTGACCGGCCAGTTCTATGGCCCCACCGCGCAGGAACTGGGCGCATCATTTGCGACCACCGGCACCGATGGCAGCAGCGCCAGCGGCGTGATCTGGGGCAATCAGAATTCATCGCTGCCCCCAGTCAATCAAACCACGGTGAACATCGTCGCCGACCAGACTTTTGCAGCAAAAGGCGCGCAAATGGCGGACAGCGGCAGCCCGGCACCCACGATTGCCGCCGGGACCATCGCAGTCACTACCGCAGGCGCGGTCACCCTGATCCCCGCCGGATTGCCCACCGCGATGCTGACCAGCAGCAACATAATCACGAGCAGCAACGCCAACTTCACCGCCTATAGCCAGGCAAATGCCAATGGCACGATCGCGGTTAATCTGTACAAAGTCGGCAGCGACAATGCCGAAGTCGCGCTCACCTACATGTCATTCGGCAATTGGCAGGGCCCGGCGGCAGCAGGCAGCAGCACCACGGCAACGTCGTGGTTCGCCTATGGTCTGGGCACCGACGCCGCGGTGATTCAAGCGCGCACCGGATCGGCCAATTATTCGGGCGTTGCCTATGCCACCGCGTACAACAGCGCAACGAATGCCAGCGCGGGTGTGAACGGCACAGCGTCGTTCGCGATCAATTTCGACATGCAGGGCTATTTCGGCAGCTTTGGCCTGAAGAACACGGCAACCAATTACGGCACATTCAATGTGTCGGGATCTTTGGCCAGCGGCGTGGCACAAACCGGCAGCGTGACTGGCGTGACCGCGGGCACCGGCACAATCCAGCCGGCATTTTATGGACCGAATGGCCAGGAATTTGGCGGCCCGTTCCAGATTTCCATTCCCGGCGCCTCCACCACCATTGTTGGTGTGGCAGCAGGCAAAAGTGGGTGACGATCCATTGTCTTTCGCATGAAACCACGCCAGCCTAGAGTACGGTACGATAAGAAAGAATCGTATCGTACTCTAGGAGTTTTTGATTTCGCGTGATTTTTTTGCGAAAAACCGGTACCTACTTTTTCGCATCACGCTCTAGCCTTGCGCAATCGCCGGGCGATCAATGAGGCTGACATGCGAATATTGACCGCAACAATTACGCTGGCTCTGGCCTTTGCTGCTATGGCCGCAAATGCTGACCCGGCCCCCGTTATCCTGATTTCGATCGACGGGTTTCGCGCCGATTATCTGGATCGCGGGGTCAGTCCGACGCTGTCGGCGCTCGCCGCCGGGGGGGTGCGCGCGGAACGGATGATCCCGTCGTTTCCCTCGGTCACATTTCCCAATCACACCACACTGGTGACCGGGCTCTATCCCGACCACAACGGCATCGTGAACAACGCCTTTACCGATCGCACTATGCCCGGCCCGTTTTCGATGGCCAGCAAGGACGAACGCTGGTGGGGCGAAAGCACGCCAATCTGGGTCAGTGCCGAACGCGCAGGATTGCATACCGGAGTGATGTTCTGGCCCGGCGTGGCCGCCGCGCATGACGGCGTTCGGCCCGAACTGTGGCGGGATTTCGACCACAAGATTTCGCCGACCGAGCGCGTCGATACCGTGCTCGGCTGGCTCGACTTGCCGGCCGATCAGCGCCCACAACTGGCCTTGCTGTATTTTGAAGCGGTCGATAGCGCAGGGCATACCTTCGGCCCGGATTCGACTGAGGTCAACGACACGATCGCCACGATCGATACGGCCGTGGCCCGGTTGGAGGCGGGGCTGAAAACGCGCAGGCTTGCGGCCAACCTGATTATCGTGGCCGACCACGGCATGGCACCGGTCGGGGCACACAATCTGGTCATGCTGGATGAGATCATCGATCTGCCTGCGGTCAAAGTGACGTTTGACGGCACTGTCGTCGGGGTCGATATCCCGGCCACACCACGCGCAACAGCAGTGCGCCGCGCACTGCTCGGGCATCAGCCGCACATGCAATGCTGGAACAAGGCAAAGATCCCGGTGGACCTGCATTATGGCACCAATCCGCGCGTGCCAGATGTGGTCTGCGGCGTTCAGACCGGCTGGCTGGTGATGACCCGCGAAAGCTTTGCACGCGGCCAGGGCGCGCACCCCGGCATCGAAAAAGGCGCACATGGGTATGACATTCATGACCGACTGATGGGCGCGCTGTTCATCGCCAATGGTCCGGCGTTCCAGAACGGGCTGGTCATCCCGCCCTTCCCCAATGTCGATGTCTATCCGCTTATGGCCAAATTGCTGGGCGTCACGCCGCTGGCCAATGATGGCCATCTGGCCGATCTGGCAGAGAGCCTGAAACCGTGATCAACATGAATGAGGCCCGCAGCGCCTGACGACGCTGCGGGCCTCTTTTTCGTCCAGGTACGGCCTTTACCGGCCCAGAGCGCTGCCGAGACGGTGATAAAGGTTCGAGAATTTCACCGAATCCGGCGTGTCTTCGATCTGTTTGAGGTGAGACAGGACGGCCTCACGGATCAGTTTGAAATCTTCGGTCGAAAGGACCGCGCGGGCCCGTTGTGGTTCAGCCATCCTCAGTCTCCGTTGGTTACTTGAACGTGATTCACGCCGCGAACTGGTTCATCGTGTTGTGCGTGCCGCCCGCTTTCAGCGCGGCGTCACCGGCGAAATATTCCTTGTGATCGTCACCCACGTCCGACCCGGCCATGTTCTGGTGCCGCACGCACGCCAGCCCCTCGCGGATTTCGCGGCGTTGCACGCCTTCGACATAGGCCAGCATGCCCGCTTCACCAAAATAGCCTTTGGCCAGGTTATCGGTGCTGAGTGCGGCGGTGTGATATGTCGGCAGTGTGATCAGATGGTGGAAAATCCCGGCTTCGCGCGCGGCATCGCGCTGGAATGTCTGGATGCAACGGTCGGCCTCGATCCCCAGTTCAGTGGCGTCGTAATCCGCACTCATCAGCCGCGCACGGTCATAGGCCGCAACATCGCGGCCTTCGCTAGCCCATGTATCATAGACCTGATGGCGGAAGTTGAGAGTCCAGTTGAAGCTGGGCGAATTGTTATAGACCAGTTTGGCGTGCGGCACGACCGCGCGGATGCGATTCACCATGCCTGCAATCTGGCCGATGTGGGGTTTCTCGGTTTCGATCCACAACAGATCGGCGCCATTTTGCAGGCTGTTGATGCAGTCGAGCACGACCCGGTCCTCGCCCGTTCCAGGGCGGAATTGAAACAGGTTCGACGCGAGGCGCTTTGGCCGAAGCAATGTGCCATCGCGGCTGATCAGCACATCGCCGTGACCCGGATTTGCCGGATCAACCGCGTCGCAATCGAGAAACGCGTTGTACTGGTCGCCGATATCGCCCGCTTTGCGCGTGTAAGCGATCTGCTTGGTCAACCCGGCGCCGAGCGAATCGGTGCGCGCCACGATCACCCCGTCATCAACGCCCATTTCCAGGAATGCGTAGCGGACAGCACGGATTTTGGCGATGAAGTCCTCGTGCGGCACGGTGACTTTGCCGTCCTGATGGCCGCACTGTTTCTCATCCGAGACCTGATTTTCGATCTGGATGCAGCACGCACCCGCTTCGATGAATTTCTTGGCCAGCAGATACGTCGCTTCGGCATTGCCAAAGCCCGCATCGATATCAGCGACGATCGGCACAACGTGCGTTTCATAATGGTCGATCGCGTGCTGGATCCGCTGCGCCTCGACCGCGTTCCCAGCCTCGCGCGCTTTGTCGAGATCACGGAACATCCCGCCCAGTTCGCGCGCGTCGGCCTGTTTCAGGAATGTGTAAAGTTCGGCAACCAGCGCAGGAACACTCGTTTTCTCGTGCATCGACTGGTCGGGCAATGGCCCGAATTCACTGCGCATCGCGGCGACCATCCAGCCCGACAAATACAAATAGCGGCCTTTGGTCGTGCCGAAATGCTTTTTGATCGCAATCAGCTTCTGCTGGCCGATAAAGCCGTGCCAGCACCCCAGCGACTGCGTGTATTGCGCCGGGTCCGCGTCATAGGCGGCCATGTCGGCGCGCATGATCTTTGCCGTATAGCGCGCGATGTCGAGCCCGGTGTGAAACCGGTTTTGCAACCGCATGCGCGCCGCCGGTTCGGCCTCGATCCCGTCCCAATGTTGTCCGAAATTGGCAATTGCCGCGTCTGTTTCGGCGATGGCTTGCTGGTAAGTCATGGTTACGTATCCTGCTACCCGTTTGATGGGATTGCACTAGTGGGCCAAGGACTGGTGCGGAATGGCCGGCGAAGTCTTATTGTCAAACTTTACAAAAAATGGTTGTACAGTTGTGCAGACTTTCACGAAAGACCTTGGAATGGCCCAACGGCCCCGCGAGCAGGCATCACGCCCACTATTTTTAGGTCCCCGCATCAAACGGTTGCGCCGCGAACTGGGCCTGACTCAACAGGCCATGGCCGAAGACCTGGGCATTTCCCCAAGCTATGTTGCGCTGATCGAGCGCAACCAGCGGCCCCTGACCGCCGACCTGTTGCTGCGACTGGCGCGCACCTACAAACTCGATATGAGCGAACTCGCCACCGATGAGCGCGACGATTATGCGCAGCGGCTGGTCACGATGCTCAAGGATCCGATTTTTGCCGAGATCGACCTGACCTCGCTGGAAATCGGCGATATCGCGACCAGCTTTCCCGGCGTGGCCGAGGCGATGTTGCGGTTGCATGGCGCTTATGCCCGCGAACAACAGGCGCTGGCGGGATTGCGCGAAGGGGCGGTCGCCGATCCTGCCGCCGATGCGGTGGGCCAAGCACGGCGGTTTATCGCACGCGCTGGCAACCATTTCCCCAGCCTGGATTCGCGCGCCACTGCCCTGAACGACGACATCGCGCGCGGCGGGGGTCAGGTCGAATGGCTGCGCAAACAAGGCGTCCGGGTGCGGTTTCTGCCGAACGAAGTGATGATGGGGGCGGTTCGCCGCTATGACCGGCACGGCGAACAGCTGCTGATCGATGACGCCTTGTCAGCCACCGCACGGCAATGGCAGATCGCGCTGCACATTGCCTACACTGCGATGCGGGGCGAGATTGCCGCACTGGTCCGGGGCGAAACCTTTGCCGGGGCGACCGCCGCGCAACTGGTCCGGCGCGCGCTGGCGGCCTATGCGGCGGCGGCGATGCTGATGCCGCATGACCGCTTTGCCCGGGCGACCGAGGCACGCGGGTATGACATCGACGCGCTGGCCGGGATGTTTGGCGTCAGTTTTCAACAAGTCGCGCACCGGTTGACGACGTTGCAAGGCGTGTCGTTCTTTTTCCTGCGCGTCGATGCGGCGGGCAATGTGTCGAAACGGCTGGACGGTGCGGGCTTTCCGTTTGCCGCGCATGGCGGTGGGTGCCCGTTGTGGAATGTGCATCAGGCATTTTGCGCGCCGCACGACGTGCTGACGCAGTGGCTTGAACTGCCCGACGGACAACGGTTTTTTTCCATTGCGCGCGCGGTCATCAGCGGTGGCGGCGCGCACGATCGGCCCACCATAGCACGTGCGATTGCGCTCGTGTGTGCCGCCGAACATGCCCCCAAACTGGTCTATGCCCGCAGCGATCCCCCACCAGCCCCAACCCCCATCGGCATGACCTGCCGGTTGTGCAATCGCGCGCAATGCACTGCGCGCGCGGAACCGCCGTTGGGCCGCGAAATCCTGCCTGACGATTATCGCCGCGCAGCTGCGCCATTTACCTTTGCCGATGGTTGAATCGGTTGCGACAGACACCCAGGCCCGCTATCGGCGCTTGTCCGTACCCCCGAAAGACCACCGCTGCGTGTCCACGATCATTCCGCTAGCCGATGTCGACCCCGAATTGGTCGAGGCCTTGCTCGACACTGCGTTCGAACCGGCGCGGCGCCGGCGCACCG
>JAYTHT010000662.1:0-2253 GCA_043732365.1 Novosphingobium sp.
AAAATCCCACAAAGGACGGGTCTGGCCGGACATGAACGCAATTGCCTTGGCGGCATCAAGCGCGCTGCCGCCGCCCCACGCGATCACCCCGTCATGCTGACCCGCTCGATAAGCGACCACGCCCGCATCGACATTGGCCCCCACAGGAGTCGCTTTGACGTCGCTGAACAGCGCTGGCGAAAGACCCGCTGCCTCAAGCTGAGCGAGCGCTTCTGCAATCATCGGTAACCGGGCGATGCCGGGATCGGTTACCAGCAAGGGCCGCTGCAGGCCTAGCTCCTTGCAAGCTGCAGGAAGATCGACGATCCGCCCGATGCCAAACCGAACGGCGGTGGGATAATTCCAGTTGGTGGAGGGCAGTGACATATGGTTTCAAACCTCACGCAGATGTAGGGATTGGGGGCGCGTCAGACCATCATAGCCCAGTTGGCCGACCGATGCTCCGCGGCCGGTATGCTTGACCCCGGTCCAAGCAAGGCCAGGATCGACGTAATCGCAGCGATTGGCAAAGACCGTGCCGCATTCCAGCCGTGCGCCAATGGCGGCGGCGGCGGCCATGTCAGCGGTCCACAGCGAGGCGGTTAAACCAAAATCGCTGTCATTCATCAGCCGCACCGCTTCATTGTCGTCGCGCACCTTCATAATTCCGACCAGTGGGCCGAAGTTTTCTTCGCGCATGATCGCCATGCTGTGATTGACCCCGATTACCGCCTGCGGCATCAAATAGGGGGTACCTTCCCGATTGGCCGTAAACGCTGCCGGATCAATCAGCGTGATGCCACCCTTGGCCACCGCATCGGCGGTTTGGGCGCGAACAACAGCGGCAAAACGGGTGGCTGCCATCGGTCCCAAGGTGGTCTCCGGATCGAGCGGATTACCCAGAAGATATTTGCTGGTGAGCTCGGCGAAGTAGTCAACAAATCCATCATACAGGTTTTCATGGACATAGATGCGCTCTATCCCGCAGCAGCTTTGTCCGCTGTTGAAGTATGCGCCATCAACGATATTCTCGGCCGCGAACTCCAGATCGGCGTCAGCGCGGACATAGGCCGGATCCTTGCCGCCCAGTTCCAGCGTACAGGCTGTGAAGCTGCCCGCGGTCGCGCGTTCTATGGCGCGGCCGCCCTCCACCGAACCGGTGAAGGTGATATGATCAACCGACCCGCTTGATAGGATGCGCGCCGTATCATCGTGGCTGAGCGCCATGTTGCAGAACAAGCCAGAGGGCAGGCCGGCCGCATCCAACGCGGCCTGAAACCGCTCCCCCACCAGCAGACTTTGCGCGGAATGTTTGAGCAGCACGGCGTTGCCGGCCATTAGCGCGGGGACGATGGTGTTGACGGCAGTTAGATAAGGAAAATTCCACGGGGCTATTACGAAGACAATGCCAAGCGGAACGCGGGCGATGTAGCGGGTGAGGCCCACCTGCCGGTCGGTCGGAAGCGTTGGCGTGAGCGCGGCGGGGGCCAGATCGATCAGATAGCGGACGCGTTCCGCAAAGGATCGAAATTCGCCTCCGTAACGCACCGGGCGGCCGATCTGCCACGCCAGTTCGACCGTCACCTCCTCATTTTGCGCGCGCATGATCTCAAGGAAGCGGTCAAGAATCGTGGCACGTTCGCCGAGTGTCACGTGCGCCCACGCCGATTGGGCAAGACGTAGTTGGGTGAGCGCGGCGGCGATGGCTGCAGCGCTTGCGGTTTCGCGGCGCACCACTTCGCGCCCATCGATCGGGGAAACGCAGATCAATTCTGCCATTGAGCTTGGTCCTTGCTGTAATGCCTGATCTCAGATGTTTTCGAAATAGCGGGCCAACTGCCAATCGGTAATCGCCTTGCGCGACTGACGAACTTCCCAATCGCGGCTGGCGGCATAATGCTCAACGAACGCGTCGCCAAACAATATACGCGCGGGTTTTGATCGGCGTAACCGCTTCGCCGCCTCTTCCAGCGTGCGGGGCAGAGCCAGCCGCTTGGGTAGCGTTTTGGCATAGGCGTTGCCCGTGATCGGCACCGTCGGTTCGATCCGATTTTCGATGCCCCACAGTCCCGAGCCAATTGCGGCTGAGAGCGCAATGTAAGGATTAATGTCAGCCGCGGCGATACGATACTCCACGCGTTGCGATTTCTCTGATCCGCCGATTACCCGCAAGGCACAAGTGCGGTTTTCATAACCCCATGTCGCATCGGTGGGTGCCCAATAGCCCGGAACAATCCTTGTATAGCTGTTGACCGTACCGGCCACCATCGCCAG
>JAYTHT010000663.1:0-7704 GCA_043732365.1 Novosphingobium sp.
CGATGTCAGGTTCTGCGCCGAAGGTTCAAACGGCCGCGTTGCCAGCAGAAAACTGAGCCGACCGGGAAATGTGCTGACGCCTTGGGCCCGCAACGGGGCAAAATCAAACTGCCCGGCAAACAAGCGCGGCCCGACAAAGGCCATGACCACGCCATAGGCTACAAACACGCCGAGCCAGGCATTCGCCTCCACCGCGCGCACCGTGGCGCGCAATTGGCCCGAACCGGGGACCAGCAGGCGCATGATCATGAACAGCAACGCAAAATCGAGCGGAGGGATCGATGACCCGGTCCCCAGCGAGCCCAGCACAATCGCGGCTGATCCGGCAAACAGCGTGGAGACCAATAAAAAGGCGAACATCGCCTCGACACTGCCAGCCAGGAACAGGACCAGCCCGACCAGAACCTGGATTGCGCCGATGATCGTCAGTTGCATGACTCAAATCCTGGTAAGAGGTGCGCGCGCCGGCAAAGGCGGGCCGGCCCTGCTTGTTTCGAAAGTGATGCGATGAAATCGGCGCCCGCAGGCACACCGGTTCAAGCTTGGAGCGCGGACGAAAATAACGCAGGCGATGACGCCCGAACCCGACATTCAGGGTGGTAGGGAAGCGCGTCGTACGCCCCCTGCCCACCCCCACAGATCAGGAATAATACCGGCGATAGCTTTGGTAAAAGGCATCGTCGCCGTACCCGAACCGTGCCTGTTTGTGCATGTCGACCTGCGTCAGTGCGACGCCGGCCAGTTGTACCCGATTGCCCGGCAGCAGCCGCAGCGCCGCCCGCAGTGCGTTGTCCGGCGTCTTGCGCCACCGCACCACAAACACCGACGCATCGGCTTTGCCCAGCACCAGCCGTGCGTCCGCAATCGGCAGGACCGGCGCGGTATCGATAATCACAGCGTGATACCGCGTCCGCGCCAGTTCGAGCAGGCGGTCCATTTCGACCCCGGTCAGCAGTTCTGGCGCGCCGGTCGTGCCAGGCGACACCGGCAGGATCGCAAGGCCTGTGGCCGCATCGATCGCAATCGCGGCGTCGAGTTCGGCTTCACCACGCAGCACTTCGACAAGGCCGGGTCGCTTTTCACGATCGGTGACGAATTCGCTAACCCCCTGTCGGCGCAAATCGCAATCGATCAACAAGACCCGGTCACCCGACGCAGCCATCGACCGCGCCAGGCAGATTGACGTGGTGGTTTTGCCTTCATCGGGTAGCGACGAGGTAATCGCGATCACTTTGGCATTGGTGGTGTTCATCGCAATCGATGCGCGCAACGAACGAAAGCTTTCGGCAAAAGCCGAACGGGGATTGTCGATCAGCGCGTCGGTCGGGCTCCGCTTGGTGCCGCGGGCCATGACCGAGCCCGCCATGACTGAACTCAGGGACGGGATCGATCCGAGATAGCGCACACCCAGCCGCTGTTCGATATCATCGCCGGTGGTGATTCCGCTGTAATTCAGCTCTGCCAGAAAAGCGGCAGCAATCCCAAGCCCCAGCCCAATCGCCAGCGACAGGATCAGGTTGATCATCACATGCGGACTGTCCGGGACGAGCGGCACCGGCGCGGGATGCAGCATTTCGGCGTCGGCCTGTTCGGTGCCTTCGCGCGCGGTCAGTTCTTTGTATCGGTTGAGATAGCTTTCATACAAGGCGTTGGACGTTTCCGCCCGTTTCTCCAGGTCCTGCAACCCGGTTTTCGCCGAATTGCTGACTGCAAGCGTACCGCGCGACTGGCTGAGCGAGCCCGACAGCGACGCGAGGCGCTGGTTCGACGCCTGGGACTTTGCTTCCAGCCCGGAAATCACCCTGCGCGTTTCGCCGGAAACCTCTTCATCCAGCGCGTGCAGCGTGGCGCGCGCCTTGATCACATCGGGATGCAGACTGCCATAGCGCGCCTGCAATGAAGCCAATTCGCCAGCGGCAGTGGCCTGTTGCGCACGCAATGCCGCAATGGCGGGAGACGCCAGCGTTTCGCCGACATTGGCGCCATTGACCCCGCTGGCCTGTTGATGCCGCGCCGCATCAAGCCGCGCCGCATCCTCCGCCTGTTCGGCATGGGCCCGCGCCAGGTCTTGATTGTAGGAGGATATTTCCTGTTCGGTCAGCGTGCCCTGGTTGGTGCTGAGCAAGTTGTGCGCGATGCGATAATTCTGTTCTGCGGCGCTATCGGCCAATGCCTGGCTGCGCAATTGGTCGAGCCGTGCAGAAATCAGGCCCGTGGTCTGGCGCGCGGCATCACGCTTGGCAGTCAGCGCACCACGGGTAAACTGTTCGGCAAAGGCATTTGCGATGGCCGCCGCCTGATCGGCGTTGTGACTGTCATACGCAATGCCGATATCGTACGTCGATCCAATCCGCTGCACATTGATATGTTTGCGCAAGGTTTCGATGGTGGCCAGCCGCGGTACGCCGTGTCCCGCCTCGGCCATGATGTGCGGGTCCTTATCCAGGCCGAGCCGATCGATCACCGCGTTCATGTTGTCGGTCGAGGTGACTTGCGCGACCTGGGTGTCGACAAAGGCATCGGTGGGCGCCTGTTGTTCGGGCGCGCGGTCGTTGCTGCTGGTCGGGGCGATCGTCGCCGTCTTGCTGTTGAGCGTTACGTCGGCATGCGCGACATAGACACGCGGCGACAACGCGGTGATCACCGCGCCGATCGCCAGCGATCCGCCCAGCACCGTGATAAACAGGCCCGATCGACGCCGGAAAATCCCGACCAGGAATTTCAGGTCGATCCGGTCGCTGCTGGCGGCAGGGGCGATCCGAGGTTCGGCCAGCCAGGCCGGCAGGACATCGCCGGGCGCGCGCAAGGCGCCGACGCCGTTCTGGTCCAATGTGTTGACAGCCGTAGTCACCGTTATGCTCCTTCGCTGACGATTGCGCGGCACCGCCCGGCAAAATTGCCGCGCAATCGCGCAACGAACGGGTTTTTTGACAAACCGATCTGATGCCGTGCCCGCAGGACACTCTGTCCATGGGCTGCGAATGCCAGACTAGGCGACCGCGCCCGGCGCGAAAGACGAAGCATATCCGCAGCGGAGGGAAAACGGAACGGTTGGCCCCCCTGATCGCGGGCTATGGCGGTGGAAGGCAGGGGCCGCCTGCAGGCCTGGTCCACCCTCGGCGTTTTGTGCCTGTCACCTACGGAAAACTGCTAAGGATACCAATCCAGGGGCCGTTGCAAAGCAGCCAAATGCCCCGCTTGGCGCTGTGCCCCGGCGGCCCCGGGCGGGGGCTGAACCCGGCCGGGGCCGGCTCGGGATTATCTCCATGACGGATTTTTCGTTACGGAGCGCCCGATTGAGCTTTTCGGTGACAAGCATAGAAACATCGGACAGCGGCCGCCATCGGAACATATCAAGTTTCGATTGGGCATTCGCCGTCATTTCAATGGCTTCTCGGAAATAGATGGGGAATATCATGCGCAATTTCGCAGGTAAGGTTGCCATAGCAACCATGATCATGCCGATTCTGGCAGGCTGTACGGGCGAGAAAATCGCGCCATTGGCATCGACCGGCATGCCTTCTGCCCGGGCAGCATCGGGGTATCACCTGGGTTCGGGCGACAAGCTGCGGATCACGGTCTACAACGAACCGGCATTGACCGGCGAATACAGTGTCACACCGGCGGGCGCAGTCGCCTTTCCGCTGATCGGCACTGTCAATGTGGCCGACCACACGATCGAACAGGTCACCACCGATATCACCCACCGGCTCGACGGGGGGTATGTCCAGGACCCGCGCGTCAGCGTCGAAGTGTTGAACTTCCGCCCGTTTTACATTCTGGGCGAAGTCAACAAACCGGGCGAATATCCCTATTCGTCAGGGCTGACGGTGGAAAAGGCGGTCGCCCTGGCCGGCGGATTTACGTATCGCGCCAATGCCCGCGTCGTGTTTGTGCGCCGCGACAATGGCCCGGGTGAAGGCAGCGTCCAGCTGCGCGGCACCCCCGTATCGGTACTGCCAGGCGATACGATCCGCATCGGCGAGCGCTATTTCTGAGGCGCCGGTGACCTGAACTGCCAGTGACCTGAACTGCAGCTACCCGGCTCGCTGATGAAACGCGCCAATTGCTGCCCCGATCGTCGGCATACACTTCGGTCGGTATGCATGGTGCAGCAAAGTCGTAGTAATCGCTGTCGCGGATCGCCGTCCGGCGCAAAACAAGCCTGTTCGATCAACCGGTTTCACGCGCGCGCCCAAGCTTGCCCGGCCCGATTTGGGTGCGCACAATCGCTATGTGCCGCGCCAACGGGTGAAAACCGTTGGGGGACTGCCCAGGACGGGCGAAGTGACTGCATCCACTTTCGAGCGATCGGGATTCGTTTCAGCGCCCCAACGCGGCCAGCGGTGCGCCCGAATTTAATGGGTGCGCGCGGCGCTTGCCTGTGCGCCAACTGCATTGCAACGGCACACAAAGACAAAGCGCAACTATCGGTGGATCGCTCAGAACCGCAATTTGGTTTATACCGCAGTGCGGCACGAATTGTTCGCAATACGGTTATTGATGGTTACTCCATTTCGGTTATCTGGTGTGATCACTGAATATCCCCGTCTCTGTGCGAATGCGTATCATCCGGGATTGCCAAACTCTAGCTGCACGATTAACTCTTTATACATGGTTTTCCCCTGATGATGGGATCTCCATCAAACTTCGTTCAGTCTTGTGACCAATGGTCAGGATTGATCGGGCATAAGACGGCAGTAGAACGGAAGGAAATATCACTCGGTCTGCGGTAATGCCGCAGTAGTCTCTAATAAAATGCGCGCAACTGGCGCAATGCAATGCGGGGATGCCAAATGAAAAAAATCATCTGGAGCGATGCTTCGCTCGATCAGTCCAACACCGTACGCGAATTTGGGCTTGGACGCGAACCGGGCGGCCTTGATGCCGCGCGCGGCCTGCTTATCGGCCTTGCCATCAGCCAGGTGTTCTGGTTGGCATTGGCGGTGTTTGTGGTTCGGTTCTGGACACACCGTATTTAACGATCTGCGTATTTGGCGATCGGCGCGCGCCCTCGAGTTCGCGCGCAAACAGTAAATGTAATTTCCAAAAATTGTGCTTTTGCCTGGCCTGATCCAGCCCATTAACTGGCCAGTATTTTACCAGGCTCCTCGGCCGGTCAGGACGGCCGGTACAGTGCGTGCCAGGATCAGCACATAAAGCCGCAGCGATCGCCCGCGCGCAAATGCGACATCGAATGCCACTCGGCGGCGATAAGACGTATCGGCATCGCGTTGGACCTGCCACAGCCCGGTCACCCCCGGACGCACCCGGCAATAGATCGCATAGTGGCGGCCATAGCGCGGTATTTCCGATTCAACGATCGGGCGTGGCCCAACCAGGCTCATATCCCCCCACAACACCGTGAACAATTGCGGCAGTTCATCGAGGCTCGTGCGGCGCAGAAACCGGCCGATTGATGTCACGCGGGGATCGCGTCGCAATTTCTGACTCGTCTGCCATTCCGCGCGCGCCGCAGGATCGCTGTCGAGCAACGCTTTTAACTGCGCATCGGCATCGATCGCCATCGTGCGAAATTTCAGGCAGGCAAACCGCCGCCCGTACCGTCCGACCCGGACATGCGCAAACAACACCGGGCCAGGGCTGGTCAATTTCACCGCCAGCGCCACAATCACCATCACCGGAAACGCCAGGATCAGCGCGAACAGAGCCCCGGCAATGTCCAGGGCCCGGATCAAGCCGTCATCGATCATGATGCCGGGCGGCGTATGGCTGGCCGGATAGCGCCGCACCGCCGGCGCCGCATCAGCCATGTCACCAGGCATGTCACCAGACACGTTGCCAGCCCCACCGCCCGGACCGGCCACAACGGCCGACATCGATGCAAAAGCCCGCAGCAATGCCGATTTTTGGAACATCAACTTTGGACGGAACACCGATTTCGGGTGCGCGGGCAGATCAGTGTCGGTTTGGTTGTGATGAAGCTGAACCGGTGCCTGATGCGCCAGGCCAGTGGTGAGGCCGGGGGCCAGTTTGACAAAGGGCTGTGTGGGAGGAGAATGGGGGGGGGCTGATATTCGCGGGCGCACCGTGCGACTCCCTTTTGCTCGGCCAATCGCGACAGCGCGATCATGCAAAAGGGACGATGGAGGTCACAAGGCCGCAGGTCAGCGAGGGATAGGCCCGGGACGGTTGGATTGGGGTTCGTTACGTGCCGAAAACAGCTGCGATCATCCGGGTCAGCGCAAATATCCCAGCGCCCAAAAGATCATCATCCACAACGCGCCCGATCCGATCAGCGGAACTGCCAGACGCACCCAGCCAGGATACAGCCTGACCGGTGTTTCTGGCGGACTTTGGGCAAATGCCCATAGATTCTGGTGCATTGCGTGGACCGGAGACGCCACGAACCCATCGTGATCGTGCGCCGGGCGCGGCGGGGTTTGCGCATTGGTATCGGATTGCGGAAGATAACGGTATTTGCGCTGGGGCATGGCATCACCTCGACAGCGCGTGCACTACCGCGCTGCTGCTTAATTCGCGCGCCTGGGCGCATCAGTATTAGCACGCATTGCCCGCACTGGCTGGCGCCTCACCCGCTCTGCGCCGGTTCGCTTCATTATCGAGCAAATTATGCCCGCATCGCACCATCGAGCGGTTCGCCAGCGATCGGGTAGCCGGCGTCGGAAGGAATCATCAGCCAGCGCACCCCGTCGCGCAGTTCGATCCACGGCGAAATGGTCTGAACCGGGGTCGCCAGTGCATGGTCGCGGGCCGCGGCAAAATCAGGCCACAGCGCCAGTCGTTCCAGATTGCGACGCGTTGGGAAGATTACTTTGATCCGCCCGGCATCGGCCAGATCAAGCGCCGCTTGCGGTGTGGCCCAGAACACATGGCTGGTCTCGGTGGCATCGGCAGCCAGGTCGAGCGCACCGGTGCCGACATCGGCCAGATAGAAGCGTGTGTCATAGATCCGCACTTCGCGGTGGCGGGGCCACCAGCGGGCAAACGGGATCAGGCTATCAAAATCGATGGCCCAACCTTCGTCTACCAAAATCGAGCCAAGCGTGGCACCATTGAGTAGCCGCTGCCGTGCCGCGATCGCGCGCGGCGCGGTTATGGTGCCCGTTACGCCCACAACCAACCCGGTTTCCTCCAGCGCTTCGCGTACCGCAGCGATCCGCGCGGCCGCGTCATCGGGATCGAGGCCCGCCGCAGCAGGCAGCGTAAGTGCAAGTGCATGATCTGCCGAATCGACTGCGCCGCCTGGAAAGACTGTCGCCCCGCCAGCAAAGACCATTGCTCCCGATCGTTCGAGCAACAGCACTTCCGGAGGACCTCCGTCGCCGCTCCGCCGAAACACCACCACCGTCGCTGCCGGTCGCGACACCGGCGCATCCTTTGCCCCATCAACTGGTTTTATCATGGGCGCACGATGGAACGGTCAGGCAATCTTGCCAAGGGGTGATCGTGCCTGGGCCTGACATTCGCCAGAGATGTCGGCAGATTTTACACCTGGCATGATGTGCAGACCGTCACATTGGCAAAATGGCCCCGATTTTCAGGGTTCACGCAAATTGGCACGGGTCATGCATTATATGATTTGTCCCAAAGATGCCCCAAGTTGATGAGGCGGAGCCAGTCCCCAAATACAAGGGCTCCGCCTCTCACCCCTGACCAATTCAGTTCTCCAAAGGCCCAGTCGCCAAAATCCCGGTCCCCTGAATGACCCACTTCTGAGTA
>JAYTHT010000664.1:0-2240 GCA_043732365.1 Novosphingobium sp.
CATGCGCAGCCAGTTGCGCGATCAGACGGTCGCGCCGTGGCAGTGTTTGTATTTCTGGCCTGAGCCGCATGGGCATGGCGCGTTGCGGCTGATGTCTTCGCCTGCCCAGGGATTGCTCGTACCCAGTGTCGGTGCCCCCAGCAAGCCGAGCGTCGACGCCGGGCTCGGAATTGGGCGCGCATCGTCCAGCCCGGTCAGGGGGTCCAGATGGCTGAACACCGTGCCCGAGGGCAGGAAATCAGTCTGCGTCAGGAAATCGGGCAGATCGGGCAATTGCATGGCATCCAGCGGTGCCATGCGGAATTCGGCTGTCATCAGGATGCGCGTCACATCCTCACGGATGCCTTCGAGCATTTTCTCGAACAGGCCGAATGCCTCCTGCTTGTATTCGTTGATCGGGGTTTTCTGTGCATAGGCGCGCAAAAACACCACCTGGCGCAGCGCATCGAGCGTGGCCAGATGCTCTTTCCAGTGATGATCGAGCCGTTCGAGCAGGATCGACTTTTCCAGATTGGCCCAGGCCTGGGGTTCAAACCCGGCGATCCGCGCCTCCATCTGGGCGTTGGCTGCGGCGCATACGCGCTCGTCAATGACCGAGGGCTCCAGATGATCTTCCTGCATCCAGTCGTCGATCGGGATCGGCAGGCCCAGCACTTCGAGCGAGCGGGCCTTCAGCTGTTCGACATTCCACTGTTCGGGGTACGATCCCGGCGGGCAGGCATCGCCGACCAGCGCGTTGATCGTGTCCTGGCGCATATCGATCACGACATCGCCGACAGCCGCCGCATCCATGATGTCGGCGCGCTGTTCGTAAATCACTTTGCGCTGATCGTTCATCACGTCATCGTATTCGACGACCTGCTTGCGGATGTCGTAATTGCGCGCTTCAACCTTTTTCTGTGCGATTTCGATCGCCTTTGACAGATAGCGCGATCCGATCGCTTCGCCATCGGCCAGGTTGGCATTCATCATCCGCGAAAACATCGTGTCGGGGCCAAAGATGCGCAACAAATCGTCTTCGAGGCAGAGGTAAAACTTTGACAGGCCCGGATCGCCCTGACGCCCGGAACGCCCGCGCAACTGGTTGTCGATGCGGCGGCTTTCGTGGCGTTCGGTGCCGATCACGCACAGCCCGCCCGCTTCGACCACTTTTTGCTTCGCCTCGGCCACTTCGGCCTCTATTTTCGCAATCGCGGCATCGCGGTCCGGCCCCTCGGCCATGTCCGCCAATTCGTCCTCGATGCGGAATTCGGCGTTACCACCCAATTTGATGTCGGTGCCGCGCCCGGCCATGTTGGTCGCCACGGTCACCGCGCCCAGGCTGCCCGCCTGCGCGACGATATGCGCTTCGCGTTCATGGAACCGCGCGTTGAGCACGCTGTGGACCACGCCTTCCTTGTTAAGGAATTCGGACAGCAGTTCGGATTTTTCGATCGACACCGTGCCGACCAGCACCGGCTGGCCAATCTCGTTCCTGTCGCGGATCAGCTTTGCGATCGCGCCAAATTTGTCATTGGTATTCTTGTAGAATTCGTCTTCTTCATCGACGCGCAACACCGGCACATTGGTCGGGATCGTCACGACATTCATCTTGTAAATGTCGAAAAACTCGGGTGCTTCGGTCGCGGCGGTGCCGGTCATGCCCGACAGTTTGGGATACATGCGGAAAAAATTCTGGAACGTGATCGTCGCCATCGTCTGGTTTTCGGGCTCGATCTTGACGCCTTCCTTGGCCTCGACCGCCTGATGCAGCCCGTTGGACCAGCGCCTGCCATCCATCATCCGCCCGGTGTTTTCATCGATGATGATAATTTTGCCGTCTTTGACGATGTAGTCGATGTCGCGCTTGAACATCACATTGGCTTTTAGCGCCTGGTCGAGGTGATGGACGACCATGGTGTTTTCCATGTCGTACAAGTTCGATCCTTCGAGCAGGCCGTCATTTTCCAGCTCCCGCTCGGCCCATTCGACGCCGTCTTCAGTCAGGGTGACGCTTTTCTGCTTTTCGTCGGCTTCGTAATGGACCGGGTCGATGCGTTTGATCACCGCGTCGACCGAGACATACAGGTCGCTCTTGTCGTCGGTCGGGCCCGAAATGATCAATGGCGTGCGCGCTTCGTCGATCAGGATCGAATCGACTTCATCGACGATTCCGAAATTGAACGGGCGATGCACCATCATCCCGCGATCGTGCTTCATGTTGTCGCGCAAATAATCGAAACCAAGCTCGTTGTTGGTCG
>JAYTHT010000665.1:0-2235 GCA_043732365.1 Novosphingobium sp.
CAGACGCCCGCGCGCTATGGGAGATGGTCGACCAGATCGCCAGCGCCGACCCGCACGGCGCCGTCACCAGCTTTGTCGATCACCCCGAAATCGCGCGCCATTTCCGGCGCCACGGCGGCCGCCAGGGCGATATGTTTACACCCGGCCGGGGCCGCATGCGCGTGACCGAACGCGCGCAAGAAGCCATGGGATGCAAACCCTATTCCAATTTCAACCTCATCGGCGCGGCGCAAGTCGGCAAATCCAGCCTGACCGGCATGCGCGTGCTGCACCGCCTGAACCGCAAGATTCCGGTTTGGCCGATCGACGTCGGTCTGGCCGATCCCCTGCCCCCACACGGATCGATGATTTGCGAGATCTACACCACGATCGCCGCGATGGCCGCTGGCCGCAGCGCCGCGCGGTCAAAGATACGCACCGCGCATGAACTCGACACCGCGCTGGCCATGCTCGATTCGCAACCCTGTGGTTATGACGGACCAATCGACGATCACCGCAGCGACGCGATCATCACCGCCGCATGGCTGCGCCGCGCCGCGCATGACCGCGCATTGTGGCACCCGGCAACGATGACCGAAAAAATTGCTGTGACCGAGGGCTGGACGTTTGGCGCGCAATAGGGCTATGGGCGGCGCTGTTCAGGTGCGCCGACTTAGCACAGTGGTAGTGCAGCGGTTTTGTAAACCGAAGGTCGGGGGTTCAAATCCCTCAGTCGGCACCATGAACCCTCAAGACATGTTGCGTTTCATGCTCGCTGACTCATGGCAATTTCCGCAGATAGCGGATTTGAGAGAAGTCAGGCGCTACGCTGAACACCTCGCCTGACTCAAAATTCAACAAGCGCTGCCTCAATCCGCCAGACATTCCGCGTTTGCCGACGCCTCGATAGCGGCAGGTCGCCAAATAGAATGCAACACGGATCATTTCATGTGTTTCATCGAGCGAACATCTTCGTCACCCAGCACACCTCTGGCGCATTTCGGCGGAAGATGGTGCACAGAGGGGGCCAACGACGGCGCTACTCATAAGGCCCTCGTCGGGTCCTATGCTTTCTTGCTCGTACCGCTGCATGAGAGTCATTTTGCGGTCTATCGCAGGTCGTCAAACGACGGCGAAAAGTTCCTCTTTGAGGGGCATGGCGGTACAGCCGGAACACCCAAACCGCTCGGTGTTTCCGGCTAAGTACCTGATAAATTTGGTGGGCGATGACGGGCTCGAACCGCCGACCCTCTCGGTGTAAACCCTGGTAATATTGTTATCATAAATTATCATAAAGTTACAAAACGAGAGGGTCCTCCTTTCCACTACGCGGTCTGAGCGGTTAAAAGCATTACGTGTGTATACAGGCGTTATCGTTAGGATACAGGCGCTCCGGATACACACGTGGATACACAGCAAAGCGTCCGATGGGCCGTCCCGCAAGTACCAGCCGTGTATCCCTCGTGTACCCAAGGCACGCTGACAAATTGGCGGTCCGCGAGCGGATTGAGGTAAGCTCAAGGCCGAGATAGTTGAGCAATCTTAGGCGTCCGGCGTCGATCGTCGCTTGATAACCGCATGTCGGAAATCGACCAAATTAGGCCGTTCACATTCGTATCGATGAACGTCCGGTCCTGACGGAAACTGCCGATCGGACAGATCGAAGCGGACGATTGGCAACGCGCCCGTACCGGATGTGCGATGCTAGTTTAACTGTGCCCTATAGCAGACGCCCGCCACCGCTGCGGCCCGCTGCCGGTCGCGCGGTGTTGACATTGCGGAGTGTGCCACGCTTACCCGGATGATGGCCCGATCCAAGCACAGCAAATGGCTCCTCGCAGCATTCACGTTGGCCGCCGGCTCGGCGGGTTACCGCCGATACCGGGCCGGTCGAACCTCGATCATCACGCACCTTTACCAGATTGATGCCAGTCAGATTCGGGCTGGCGACATCCTTCTCTACCGAACCAAGAAGACGTCTGTGATTTCCGCCGTGGTAAGGTGGCGAACAAGCAGTCCCTATTCGCACGCCGCCATTTATCTTGGCGACGGACAGATCCTTGAAGCGGTTCATCCCAGAGTCCGGATAACGCCGCTGAAGATTCCCCGCAGCGGTTATATCGGCGTTATTCGGTCGCAACTTGGGTTCGGCCCTGAGCGTCAGGAAATCCTTCGTGACTTCGCTAATCAGCTCGTGACCAATAAGGCGCGGTATGATCTGCGCGGGGTGCTCGATTTCGACGGCATTCGACGTGA
>JAYTHT010000666.1:0-2235 GCA_043732365.1 Novosphingobium sp.
GTGCCGGTGCCGATGGAGACGATTTCGCCTTCAGCGGGTTTTTCCTTGGCGCTGTCGGGGATGATGATCCCGCCGGCGGTTTTTTCCTCGGCTTCGACGCGGCGTACCAGCACGCGATCGTGCAGTGGACGGAATGACATGGGGTGCTCCCTCTTCGAATTTTGCAAAACGTTCTGGCACTCGCGCATGCCGAGTGCCAGCGATGCGCATATGGGATCGGTCGGGGATAGCGTCAAGAGGGTGCGAGGACTGTTTCGCCAGCCAGTGGGGCAGATTTAACAGGGCGCACGGGCACTGCGTGGGGCACCAGGCCCAGCGCATCACGGTGAAACCAGCGCCACATCAGCAGCGCGGCAACGACCATCAACCCGATCAACAGCCCCATCCACACCCCGACGCCCGCCAACGGGGTATACAGCCCCAGCCAGACTGCCGCGCCAAGGCCTGGCACCCAATAACCAAACAGCGCAATGGCCATTGGGACGCGCGTATCCTGCAACCCTCGCAACAGCGCCGCGCCCACTGTTTGCGCACCGTCAAACAGTTGAAACGCTGCGGCCACCATCATGTAACGCGTGGCCAGCGCGACCAGCGTCGCATTGGCGGGTAGCGCGGGATCGATATACAGCCCAATGATCGCACGCGGCGCAACCAGCAGCAGTGCCGCTGCCAGCGACATGAAGCCGACCCCGGTCATCAGCGCGACCCGGCCCGCCAGCATCACGCCGTGCGGATCGCGCGCGCCATAGGCCCGCCCGACGCGGATGGTCGCGGCCTGGGCAATGCCAAACGGTACCTGGAATGTGATTGATGCGAATTGCAGCGCCAGGGTATGCGCGGCCAGCGGCATTTCGCCGATGCGCCCCATCAGGAACGCCGCGCCGTTGAACAGCCCAACCTCGGCCAGGATCGTCGCCATGATCGGCAGCCCGATGCGCAAAACATCGCGCAGTCGGACCCAATCGGCGTGCCACCAGCGCCCCAGCAGTCGATAACGGTGCAGTCGCCGGTCAAACCGGATGACTGCGCCATAAACCCCCATTGTCACCACGCTGGTCAAAACATTGGCCAGCGCCGCGCCCTCGAGGCCCAGCGCAGGCAGGCCCCAATGGCCAAACACCAGCAGCCAGTTGCCCGTGCCATTCAACACCACCGCCAGCCCGGATATCACGGTGCCAACGCCGGGCCGGCCCAGCGTCGCGACCGTGCCGCGCAACAGCGCGGCGATCACGGTCGGGATCGCCGCCCACATCAGCACATGCATGAACGGTACCGCCAGCGCGATGATGACTGGGTCCTGCCCGGATAGCCGCAGGATCGGGCCGATCATGCTGCAAATCATCATGGCCACTACGCCTGCGCCAATTCCGGCCCAACCGGCCATGCGGACCGACCGGCGCACTTCACGCACAGCATGGCGGCGGCGGCCCAATTCGGCCGCAATCAACGGCGATGCGGCCCCGACCAACCCAGTCAGCGACCAGATAAACAGGCCAAACACCGACACGCTCAACGCCGACGCGGCCAGCACGCCGGGCCCAAGCCGCGCGACAAACACGACATCGATTGAAAACACCGCCATTTGCAACAGGTTCGACGCGACCAATGGTGCGGCGAGGCCGACCGTGGCGCGCGCTTCGTCAAACACGGTGCGAGGGGGAGTTTCAAACATGACCCCGACGCCATAGGGAAATGCGCGCGCACAGGAAAGGCGCGTTACGGTGTGAACATGGTTGCGTCCGGGCACGGAAACAGGTGATGCATCCGAGGACAGGATTTACAGGGATTTGGCCATGGGTTCGATGCGGTTGGTGGTTACGCTGGTACTGGCTGCCGTCCTGGCGGCCCCTCTGACGGGATGTGGCGAACCACGGCCCGATGTGACGGTCGATGCAGGCGATCCGGCCGCGGCGACGGGCGCCGCCGGGTCCGGCGGCAGCGTCAGCGTTGCGCTGGGTTCCCCGCCGCCCGCATTCGGCATTTGCCGGTCGTGTCATTCGGTTGAAAAAGGTCAGACCGTGATCGGACCGAGTCTGTTTGGCGTTTATGGCACACGCGCCGGCGATGTGACTGGCTATGACTTCACCCCGGAACTGAAAGCGTCGGGGCTGGTGTGGAATGACGCCACGCTCGACAAATGGCTCACCAATCCGGTTGGCCTCGTGCCGGGCACGCGCATGGGCTATGCCGGGCAACCCGATCCCGAAAAGCGGCGGCTGATCATTGCGTACCTGA
>JAYTHT010000667.1:0-2234 GCA_043732365.1 Novosphingobium sp.
GATGGCAATGACCGGCCCGGGGTGATGCTGGCCGGCGCGGTGTCGACGTATTGCAACCGTTTCGGCGTGGCGCCGGGGCGCCGCGCGGTGGTGCTGACGACGGGCGACAGCGGTTGGCAGACGGCGGCGGACTTGCTGGCGGCGGGCGTGATGCTGCTGGCGGTGATCGATACGCGGGGCACAGAGCCTGATACATTGGCCGCGCCGATACGCGCCGCCGGTGTGCCGATCATCACAGGTGGCACGCTGATGGCTGCCAAGGGCAGCCCGCTGTCGCGGGTGATTGCTTGCGATGCGCATGGCGTGACACACACGTTTGCCGCCGACCTGTTGGCAGTGGCAGGCGGCTGGAACCCACAAGTGGCGCTGGCCGCGCATCTGGGTGACAAGCCCGTGTGGCGCGATGATATAGCGGCTTATGCGCTGGGTACGGCGCCTGCCGGGCTGACCGCTGTGGGCGCGGCTGACGGTGTGTATGGGCTGGCCGGCGTCCTTGTGTCGGCGCGGGCGGCTGTGACCGATGTCGTCTCAGCGCTGGGCAAACCGCCCCAGCCCCAGCCCCTGCCTGTTGCCGACGACACGCCGCATGGGGTCAGCGCGGTCTGGGCCCTGGGGCCCTGCACTGGCAAGGCGTTTGTCGATTTCCAGCACGATGTCACGGCCAGCGATGTCACGCTGGCCGTGCGCGAGGGCTATACCAGCGTCGAACATTTCAAGCGCTATACCACGCTGGGCATGGCGACCGATCAGGGCCGGGTCAGCCAGGTCAATGGCCACGCACTGCTCGCCGCTGCGACCGGCAAGGCGCTGGCCGAAACCGGC
Source organism: Novosphingobium sp. (assembly GCA_043732365.1). Classification (GTDB taxonomy): domain Bacteria; phylum Pseudomonadota; class Alphaproteobacteria; order Sphingomonadales; family Sphingomonadaceae; genus Novosphingobium. The sequence goes on from JAYTHT010000667.1 coordinate 823, forward strand.
ACGATCCGCGCGCGTCCGCCCGTGGTGCCGGTGGCGATCGGTGCATTTGGCGGGCACCATCGCGGGCGCCATTTCCGGCCAGAGCGCCGCACCGCCAGCCATGGCTGGGCGACGGCGCATGGTGCGGTGTTTGTCGACGCCGGTCTGTGGAAACGCGCGCAATGGTTTCCACAACCGGGCGAAGACCATTGGCGCCAGTCGGTCGATCGCGAAGTCCTGGCCACGCGCGGCGGCGTCGGGCTGTGCGATGTGTCCACGCTGGGCAAGATCGAGCTGATCGGGGCCGATGTCGCCGCGCTGCTCGACCGGCTGTATATCAACGGGTTTTCGGCGCTGGCGGTGGGCAAGGCGCGCTATGGCGTGATGTTGCGCGAAGACGGTTTCGTGATGGACGACGGCACGGTGACGCGGATTACGGCGGATCGCTGGTTCATGACCACGACCACCGCCAATGCGGCGCTGGTAATGCAACATATCGATTTCGCACGACAAGTGCTGTGGCCCGATCTCGATGTGCAGGCAGTGTCGGTGACCGAACAATGGGCGACATATGCGGTGGCCGGGCCGCGTGCGCGTGATTTGCTGGCGGTGGCGTTGCCCGACGTCGATATGTCGAACGCAGCGCTGCCGTATATGGGCGCGGTTGCACTGCGCTGGCGCGGCTATGGCGCGCGGCTGTACCGCCTGTCGTTTTCGGGCGAACTGGCGTATGAAATCAGCGTCCCGGCGGCGCAGGGCGCTGCTTTGGTCGACCATCTGTTTACGGTCGGCGCAGATTTTGGCCTGACCGCTTATGGCACCGAAGCGCTCGGTGTGATGCGCATCGAAAAGGGCCATCCAGCGGGCAATGAGCTGAACGGCTGGACCACGGCGACCGACCTGGGGATGGGGCGCATGGCCTCGACCAAAAAGGATTTCATCGGGCGGATCATGGCCGGGCGGCCCGCGCTGATCGATCCGGCGCGGCCCCGGCTGATCGGGCTGAAACCGGTGGACGGGACTTCGGCGATTCGCGCGGGCGGGCATTTGCTGCGCCAGGGTGTGGACCCGGTCGCGGCCCATGACGAAGGGTATGTCAGTTCGGCCTGTTATTCGCCGACACTCGGCCACCCGATTGCGCTGGCATTGCTGACGCACGGTGCAGACCGCCATGGTGAAAATGTCGTCGTGCACGACCCCGTGCGCGGCGCCGACGTCATCGCGGTGGTGTGCGATCCGGTGTTTTTCGATCCGGCGGGGGAGAGGCTGCGTGGTTGAAATTTCGGTTAGCCAGTTGACGGGGTTCGGCCTGGCCAATGTGCTGCCGCGCGCGGGCATGGGGCCCGATGCGGTCGGGGCGGCACTGGGGTTTCCCGTCGGCAATGGGCCGGTGACAAGCGCGGGCGACGGGATTGCGCTATGGGGCAATGCGC
>JAYTHT010000668.1:0-7645 GCA_043732365.1 Novosphingobium sp.
ACGCTTCATCACTTTGCGCGCTTCTTCAAACGGCCAGGATTTGGAGACCTGGGCGGCCTGATAAACAGGATCGTTGCGAAGACTGGCGGGGAGGTTTTCAATATCGATCATAGCCCCCGGCAAGACGCGATTATGCCCGGTTTGGCAAGCTTCAATCCCGCAGGATCAGACCAGCCTGCGGCTTGTGCGCGCGGATTTCAGCCTCGGTCAACCCGCAGATCTCGTGCGGGAACACCAGCCATTCGTCGGTCTGGTGGACATAATAGTGGGGCTGCAGATCGGTCTGGTTGCGCTTTGGCTTCCAATAGACCGTGGCGATGCGGATTTCGCGCGGCGTATTATGGCGACAGCGGGCGTTCAATTCCTGCAGAGTGGCGGCGATCGATCGTCCTGAATCAAACACATCATCGACGATCACCAGCCGGTCATCGGGTGACAGCGTATCAACCAGATAGCCCAAAGAATAAACGCGCACTTGCGCGTTCTGCTGATCAATCCCGGCGTAGGATTTTGTGCGGATTGCGATATGGTCGGATTCGATACCGCGATATTCAAGCAATTCCTGGACCGCGATGCCGACCGGCGCGCCGCCGCGCCAGATGCCGACGATGTGCGTCGGGGCAAACCCGCTGTCGGCAATCAGATTGGCCAGCCGGAACGAATCCTCGAGCAGGCGATCGGCGGTAAGCCAGACTTTTTCGATGGCGGCGGCAACATTTCCCATCGCCGCCTAAGGCCACAAGGCGAGCGCCGATGCAAGCCCGGTTCACCGCACGCAAAGCGGGAGAACTGAGACTGTGCATTCGGGAATCCGGTACCGGCTTCGAAACGCGCTCTTTCGCCAATTTCGAGTCAGGCGCTTAGCCTTTAAGTAGCGTCAATACGTTCTGTTGGCTTTGGTTGGCCTGCGCAATCATCGCGGTCGAGGCTTGTGACAGGATTTGCGATTTGGCCAGGTTGGTCGTTTCGGTCGAATAATTGGTGTCCTGAATTTGGCTTCGCGCCGCCGACAGATTGGTAATATCGGTGTTGAGATTGTTGACCACCGACGTCAGCCGGTTTTGCGCGGCACCCAGCGAAGCCTGGTTGGCGTTGATTTCGACCAGCGCGACATCGACATTGGTGATCGTCGTGCCGGCCGCGACCTCGGTCGACACATCGAGCGCCGGGGTACCGCCGCTCGCGCTGCTGTATGCGGTCAGGCCGTTGCCGCTGCTATTGGTGCCAAACAGGCTGGACCCGTTGAATGCCGGGCTGTCGATCTTGACGTTTTCATTCTTGTCGGCGCCGGTCTGGATCGTGAAAGTCACATCGTCGCTGCCATTGGTGGCAGGCACGCCCGATGTGGTGTTGAACACATTGACCCCGTTGAATGTGGTCGCCGACAGAATAGTGGACATCTGCTGGGTCAGGTTCGATACTTCAGTTTGCATCGATGTGCGGTCCGACGCCTGGTATGTGCCCGACGCCGACTGCACCGACAGTTCACGGATGCGTTGCAGCATATTGGTGACTTCGGACAGAGCGCCACCGGCGGTCTGCGCCAGCGAGACGCCATCGTTGGAATTGGCGACCGCCTGTTGCATCCCGTCGATCTGCGATGTCATGCTGTTGGAAATGGCCAGACCGGCCGCATTGTCGGCGGCGCTGTTGATCTGCAAACCCGTCGACAATCGTTGCATCGATTGTGATACCATCGTCGTGGCACGGTTAGAAGCATTCGCGGCCTGTAGTGCCGCAATGTTGGTGTTAATGACTGTCATGGTCCCATTCTCCACTATGGGTTGGCCCCCTCCGGCGCGACAAACGGGGCATTGCCTGCCACATCCGGAGGGGTCCTGTGCTGCCAGAACGGCACATTGCGCGAGTTGTTAAGGGCGGCGTTCGACTCATTAACCATGTTGTTTTCGCCGCCGTTTACATTCGGCGGCTCGCGCGCCAGACGGGTGGATAATGGAATCACCCTTCCCCCCTGCGCCCGGGCCAGAACCCGTGCCAAGACCTGCGATCGTGCCGCTGGCTTTGCCGGCGCTGCATGCCAGCCACGGTGGGTGCTGGATCGACGATGGGCGTGCCCGCGACACCTTTGCGCGCCAGGTCGGCAAAGGCGAGGCGATTGTCGCCGCCGCCGAACCCGGGCTGATCGTGCTGAATGCACCGCTGGTTGCCAGCCGGTTGGGTTATCCTGATCTGGCGGGACTGGATTTGCTCGAATTGTTCGCGTTCATTTTTCCGGCGCGGTTCATGGTGCCCACGCCGCGCGGGCTCGCGCATGTGCTCGATCTGCCCGAACCGCGCGACGATGCGGCGGTGCCTGCGTTTCTGCGGTTGGCAGCGGCCGCCCTGATAGCGGAAACGGCGCGCCCGCAATGGCAGGAACGCGAAGGCGCCTGGACCGTGTTGCAGACGATGACCCGGCTACACTGGCCCTGGGCGCATCTGCTGATCCCCGCGATCCACCGCCCCGAACGCGCCGAACGCTGGCTGTTCACCCGGCTGCCCGAATGGGAGGAAGCCCCCGCCCGGCCCCAGCCCGCGCAAGTCGTGCTCGACGCGGCAACGATTGATGCGCGGCTGGCCACGATTGTCGGAACTGGCGCCGAAAATCGCCCGGCGCAGCGTGCTTTTGCGCAAGAAGCGGGCCATGCTTTTGCCCCGCGCGGTCGCACGCGCGAACCGCATGTGGTGCTGGCGCAAGCGGGCACCGGCACGGGCAAGACGCTGGGCTATCTTGCGCCCGCTTCGCTATGGAGCGCGGCATCGGGCGGGACGGTGTGGGTTTCGACCTATACCAAAGCGTTGCAGCGCCAGTTGCGCCGTGAAAGCCGCCGCGCCTTTGCCGATCGCAAAGCAGGCGAACGCCCCGCAGTGGTCGTACGCAAGGGCCGCGAAAACTATTTGTGCCTGCTCAATCTGGAAGACGCATTGCAAGGCGGCTTTCAGGGTCGCCCGGCGGTCATGGCGCAATTGGTCGCGCGATGGGCCGCCTATAGCCAGGATGGCGACATGATCGGCGGCGATCTGCCCGGCTGGCTGGGTACGCTGTTCCGCCGTCGGGGCATGGCCGCGTTGACCGACCAACGCGGCGAATGCATTTATGCGGCATGCCCGCATTACCGCAAATGCTTCATCGAACGCGCAAGCCGCGCGTCGGCAGAGGCGGATCTGGTGATCGCCAACCATGCGCTGGTCATGATCAATGCGGCGCGCGGCCGCGAAACTGGCGGCCAGCCGACGCGGATTATCTTCGACGAAGGCCATCACGTGTTTGATGCTGCGGATTCGACGTTTGCCGCGGCGTTGACGGGCGCCGAAACGATCGAATTGCGGCGCTGGGTGATCGGGCCAGAGGGCAAATCGCGCGGGCGGCGCCGGGGTCTGGCCGCGCGGCTGGCCGATGTGGCCAGCTATGACGAAGACGGCGGGCGCGCGATCACCCGTGCGCGCGAAGCCGCCGAGGCGCTGCCCGGCGATGGCTGGCTGGCGCGGATTGGCGAAGGCATTGCATCGGGCCCGATCGAAGAGTTGTTGGCCGCGGTGCGCGACGTGGTCCACGCGCGCGACGAAAGCGGAGGGCAAGAGGCGGGTTATGGCCTGGAGACCGAAGCCGCCGGGCTCGATGGCGCGACAATCACCGCAGCCGGCGCCGCACAAGACGCGCTCGAAGCGTTGCGCCAACCGCTGGTGCGGCTGGGCACCCGGTTGGAGGCAATCCTGACCGATCCACCCGACTGGCTCGACGGGTCGGCGCGCGCGCGGATCGAAGGCGCGCGTGGGTCGATCCAGTGGCGGTGCGATGTGCTGGGGGGCTGGATCGCATTGCTTGCACGGCTGGGCGGACCGGCCGATCCCGATTTCGTCGATTGGCTGGCGGTGGACCGGTCCGAGGGCCGCGAATGGGATATCGGGCTGCACCGACGCTATCTCGATCCGATGAAGCCGTTTGCCGCGACGGTGCTCGCGCCCGCGCATGGCGTGTTGATGACCAGCGCGACCCTATGCGATCGCCGATCGACCGATGCGGGGGCAGAGCCTGACTGGGCCGGCGCGATCGCGCGCAGCGGCGCGCGGCATCTGGCGATCGAACCGCGCCGGTTTGCCGTTGACAGCCCGTTTGATTACGCGACCCAGGCCCAGGTGCTGATCGTCACCGACGTGCCGCGCGGCGATATTGCCGCACTTGCCGGGGCTTATGCCCGGCTCATCGAGGCATCGGGCGGCGGCGCACTCGGGCTGTTTACCGCGATCCGCCGGTTGCGCGCGGTGCACGGGCGAATTGTCGATCGCCTCGCGCGGGCTGGGCTGCCGCTTTATGCCCAGCATGTCGACCCGATCGATACCGGTACTTTGGTGGATATCTTTCGCGACGATCCGCGCGCTTCGCTGCTGGGCACCGATGCGTTGCGCGACGGGGTCGATGTGCCGGGTGATTCGCTGCGGCTGGTGATGATGGAACAAGTGCCGTGGCCAAAACCGTCGATCCTGCATCGCGCACGCCGGCTGGCAGGCGGCGGACAAGGCCACGATGATGCGATCATCCGCGCGCGGCTGGCGCAGGCATTTGGGCGCCTGATCAGGTCGGGCGCGGATCGTGGGGCGTTTGTAGTGCTGTCGGCAGCGTTTCCCTCGCGGCTAATTTCGGCATTTCCGGCGGGTACGCCGGTGCGCAGGGTGACGCTCGATGTGGCTTTACAATGCATCACGGCCAGTGTTTCTGGGCCGGCTGATGTCACGGGTGACATCGCCCCCTCTCCGTCCGGGAACCCCGCGTGAAAACGCTCGCGCTGATCCGCCATGCCAAATCCGACTGGTCCGATGCGCGGGCGCGCGATTTCGACCGACCGTTGAACGCGCGTGGCCAGCGCGGCGCGGCGGCGATGGGCCACCATGTGTGCCAGGGCCGCTGGCGGTTTGACCGGATCATCGCTTCGCCCGCGGTGCGTGTCGCCGAAACGATGGAGATTGCCAGCCGCGCCTGGGGTCGGACGTTTCCGATTGGATGGGACCGGCGCATTTATCTGGCCAGTTCGGCAACGTTGATCGATCTGTTGCGCGAAGTATCTGGCGATCCGGCCAGCCTGTTGATGATTGGCCACAATCCGGGTCTGGAGGACCTGATTTTCGACCTAGTGCCAGACGACGGGACCAGCCCGTTGCGCGCCATCGTCGAACAGAAATTTCCGACCGCAACGTTTGCCGTGCTGGAATGCGCGGTTGATCGCTGGGCCGATATCGGCCCCGGTTGCGCCCGTCTAGTCGAACTGACCCGCCCACGCGATCTTGACCCGACACTCGGACCAGAACTGCTGGATTGATTTAGCGCCGAATGCTCTAACTGCTGGCAAGCGCGTTGGACAATCGGGCGCGGATTGCATTCAGATGGGCGCGCAGCGCCGCCATTGCGGTCACGATTTCCGCTCCGGGCTCACCGCTGTCAGGCGACATATCGACTGCGTAATCCACCCCCGGCTTCACCAGCGCGAGGCGCGCACCCCGAATTGTATAACCCTGGTGATGGACGAGACGGTCAATCTGGCGCAGCAGCGCGATATCTTCTGGTCGGTAATAGCGTCGTCCACCGGCGCGGGTCAGCGGGTGCAGCATTGGAAACTGTTCTTCCCAATAGCGCAGGACGTGTTGCCGCAACCCGAGCGCGCGTGCGACTTCTCCGATGGTGCGCAATGCCTTCGCATCTTTGCCATCCTGAAACTCGCCATCCGGCGCCAATTCTCGCGTTTTTGCAGCAGCCGCCTTTGTCGCAGGCCCCTTTGTAGCAGACCGCTTTGAAGCAGACCCCGTTGTAGCCGGCCCCGCACGTTTGCGTGGCGCAGCCCCGGTGGCAGTCGAGCCGGTCATTCGACCACGCTCATCCGCCCGCGCAGATGCGGTCCTTCAGCATCTGGCTGGCGCGAAACGTCAATACCCGGCGTGGCGTGATCGGCACTTCGATGCCGGTCTTGGGATTGCGACCGACCCGCTCCGCCTTGTCACGCAACAAGAACGTGCCAAACCCGGAAATTTTTACATTTTCGCCTTCGGCCAAAGCATCGCACAGGTGATCAAGGATGCTCTCGACCATATCCAGCGATTCAGCCCGCGACAAACCCACGCGGCGATTGATGCCTTCGGCGAGGTCCGCCCGCGTCAAAGTCCCAACAGAACGCATCAGTTACTCCCCCCCAACTTGTAACAATTCACCACTACCTCTGCGACAGAATACCGGTTTTTCGTCCCAAGGCAATGCGTTACGCGCTGATCTGGTTAATTTCGGCAGTACCTTTTCACCGCGCGCGCAAACCCATTTGCACGAGGTACAAACAGCTAAATTCGCGCGAGCACAGCGCCCCAGGTAAAGCCGCCACCCATCGCTTCGAACATGACCATATGGCCCGGCTGAATGCGGCCATCGCGCACCGCTTCGTCATAGGCGAGCGGGACCGAGGCGGCACTGGTATTGGCGTGGTGATCGACCGTGACGATCACTTTTTCGGGTGGCAGCGACAGTTTACGCGCGGTTGCATCCAGAATGCGATAATTTGCCTGATGCGGCACGACCCAGTCGATCTGCGCCGCAGTCAGCCCGGCCTGCGTCAGCACTTCGGACAACACGCTCGCCAGATTGACTACTGCGTGGCGAAACACCTCACGGCCTTTCATGCGCAGTTTTCCGACGGTTTGCGTGGTCGACGGGCCGCCATCGACATACAACATATTGTTATACGCGCCATCGGCGTGAAGGCGCGTGGCAATGATTCCGGGCGCGTCGTGATCATCCGGATCGCCATCGACCGCTTCGAGCACCAGCGCGCCGGCGCCGTCGCCAAACAACACGCATGTCGTGCGATCATCCCAATCGAGAATACGGCTAAACGTTTCAGCGCCGATCACCAGCGCACGGCGTGCATTGCCGCCGCGCAGCATCGCGTCGGCGGTCGTCATCGCGTAAAGGAAACCCGAACAAACCGCGTTGATGTCAAAAGCGATCCCGCCGTTACATCCCAGATTGTGCTGCACGGTCGTCGCGCTGGCGGGAAAGGTCTGGTCCGGGGTCACGGTCGCCAGGATGATCAGATCGATGTCTGACGCAGCCATGCCGGCGGCGGCGAGTGCGCGCTGTGCGGCCAGGGTCGCCAGCGAACTTGTCGTTTCGGTTTCATTGGCAATATGGCGCGCACGGATGCCGGTGCGTTCGACGATCCATTCGTCGGTCGTATCAACGCGCGTCGCCAATTCAGCATTGGTCACACACGTTTCGGGCAAAGCCGATCCACTGCCACGAATGACCGAACGCCTCACGGTTGGGCCACTCATGCGTCGCTCTCCGATCCAGTGATTTCTTCGACAGGCTGATTGGCCCGCGCAAGCGCCCGGGCGGGACTTTGGCGAACCGGAGTCTGGATTTTCTCTGCCCCAACGTCGGCCAGATCGGCGGCAATGCGTTCGGTCAGGTTTTCCTCCAGCAAGCGCGCAGTTATTTCGATCGCGTGCGCCACACCGCGCGGCGACGCGCTGCCGTGGCTTTTCACGACAATGCCGTTCAGGCCCACAAACAAGGCGCCGTTGTGGTTATTGGGGTCGAGCCGGTGGCGCAGCAATTCGGTGGCCGGACGCGAAATCAGAAAGCCGAATTTAGACCGCAGCGAGC
>JAYTHT010000669.1:0-2229 GCA_043732365.1 Novosphingobium sp.
GACCGCACGTATCGGCTGGATCGCGAATCATGGCTGGCCAACATCCCGCTCGGCTATTCCGATGGCATTCGTCGCGGTTTCAGCCACGCCAACCGTCCCGAATTCCCCACCGAAAGCACCAACCACACGACGGTCCTGATCGGCGGCAAACGCTACCCGGTAGTCGGGCGCGTCACCATGAATACGCTGATGGTCGACGTCACCGGCGATCAGGAGCACATCACCATCGATGACCAAGTCGTCCTGCTCGGCCCACAGGGCACAGACCGCATCACCCAGGCCGAATTTGAAGCTAACAGCAACGCCTACGCCCCCGAAATGCTCACGATGCTCGGCGCCACTCTGCCCAAAGTGCTCAAACCGTCGTAGTCGGAGTCTGATTGCGAAACTCGCGAAAAAGCAAGTTTCGGCTCAAACTCTCAGATCGGCAGCGCAGTCTTGTAAACAATCGGCCGCAACGCAAAGCTCGTGGTCACTTCGGCAACGCCCTCGATCCGGGTCAGTTTCTGCCGCAGAAAATCCTCGAACGCGGCCAGCGATTCGACAGCAACGCGCAATTGATAATCGGCATCGCCCGTCATCAGATAGCATTCCATCACTTCGGCAAACCCTGCCACCGCCGCTTCAAACAGCGCCAGGTGCCGGTCATCCTGCTGGTGCAGCCGCACGCGGATAAACGCCGAAACCGGCAGCCCGACCGCGACCGGATCGACCAGCGCAACATAGCGTGCGATCACGCCGTCCGCTTCCAGCCGCCGCACCCGGCGCAGACACGGCGATGGCGACAGGCCAACCCGCTCGGACAAATCCTGATTGGTCACCCGCCCATCGCGCTGCACTTCGCGCAAGATACGCCGGTCAATCGGATCGAGGTCAGGATATGGCATAACAATTCCGGATATCGGCATGAACCGCCAATTTGTGAATTATAAATGGCAGACTATGCCAATTATGCAAAACACCATGGCTGATTGCGCAAGGACACTCTGCCCCAAACTGTCCTACATCGCGTAAACTCGATCCATCACACAAACGGTGCAAACCCAATGACCGACACCATGACGCATGACCGCCAGGATCTGATCACCGCGCTGGAACAGATCAATCAAAGGCTGTTGTGGCTATCATCGTGGACAATCCACAACGCAAACCACTTGCGCGAAAAGCGCGACGGGCTGAAAGTCGGCGGCCATCAGGCCAGCTGTGCGTCGATCACCGCAATCATGGCCGCGCTCTATTTCCACGCGCTGGGGCCCAACGACAAAGTGTCGGTCAAACCGCACGCCGGCCCGGTGCTCCACGCGATCCACTATCTGCTCGATCAGCAGACCCGCGAAACGCTGGAGGCATATCGCGGCCTTGGCGGCGCACAAAGCTATCCCAGCCGCACAAAGGACAAAATTCCAGTCGATTTTTCCACCGGATCGGTCGGCCTTGGCGTCGCGGTGACCGCGTTCACTTCGCTGGTGCAGGATTACCTGATCGCCCACGGACAGCTGCAACCAGAATCCGCCGGGCGGATGATTTCCCTGATGGGCGATGCCGAACTCGACGAAGGCAACATCTACGAATGCCTGATCGAGGGCTACAAGCACGATCTGCGCAATTGCTGGTGGGTGGTCGATTACAACCGCCAGTCGCTCGACGCGACGACCGCCGACCGCATGTTCCGCCGGTTTGACGACATCTTTGAAACTTGCGGCTGGCGCGTGATCACGCTGAAACACGGCCGGTTGCAACGCGACCTGTTTACCCTCCCGGGCGGCCGCGCAATCGAACAATGGATCGACGCCTGTTCCAACGCCGATTTCGCGGTGCTGACGTATCAGGGCGGCGCCGCCTGGCGCGAACGCCTGATCGCCGACATTGGCGGCAAACGCAGCGTGCGCGCGCTGATCGACAGTATGGACGATGAAGCGCTGGCCAAAGTGATGACCAACCTGGGCGGCCACTGCCTGGAATCGCTGATCGACGCATTCGACGCGGCGCAGGACGAACGGCCAACCCTGTTCATCGCCTATACCGTCAAAGGCCACGGCCTGCCGCTTGCCGGGCACAAGGACAACCATTCGGGTATGATGAGCCCGCCGCAAATGGAACAGTTCCGCGCCCGCCAGAATGTCCCCCACGGCGCCGAATGGGACAAATGGGCCGGGCTGGGCGACAATCAGGCAAAGGCCCTGCAGGATTTTGTCACCCACAGCCCGATCGGCCGCAAACAGGCTGGCG
>JAYTHT010000670.1:0-2222 GCA_043732365.1 Novosphingobium sp.
ATCGGGAAAACATAAGCAGATTTGAACAGACATGGCCGACACAGACGCGTCGGCAGGCAGCGCGGCCAAGCGGCCCGGCCGGAAAAGGCGGCGAAAGCATGCCTATGCCAGGGCAACCGCACAAAGGTCCTCCGCTCGCCCTGCCGGCTCTGACCCCGACACGGTGCTGCCCGGCGTCGGCGATATTGAGTCGATCAGCCCGGTCCAGTCGCCGAAAACGGAACCGTGCGACCTGACCGATCTCGATCAGGCGGACCAGTTGCCTGAGAACCTGGCGCCGGAGAGCCTGGTGCTTGACAACAGCCCCTCCGCCGCGATGGCGGCTGAAAACGGTTACTCCGCTGCGATGGCCGCCATGGTGCGTGTTGCACCCGGCAATCGTGCGGTGCCATTTCATCGTCAGGCCTATGCTGCGATCGATTTGGGCACCAACAATTGCCGGCTGTTGATTGCGCGCCCCGCGGGCGATCATTTCGTAGTGATCGATGCGTTCAGCCGGGTCGTCCGGCTGGGCGAGGGCCTGGCACAATCGGGGCAGTTGTCGGATGCGGCAATGGACCGCGCGCTGGCCGCGTTGCAGATCTGCGCCGACAAATTGCGGCGGCGCAATGTCCATCTGGCGCGCTCGGTTGCGACCGAGGCCTGCCGCCGCGCGACCAACGGCGCCGAATTCATCGAACGCGTGCGGCGCGAAACCGGCATCCGGCTCGACATCATTACCGCGCAGGAAGAAGCGCGGCTGGCCGTGCTGGGCTGCCACATTCTGCTGGAACACGGCGAAGGCCCGGCGATGATTTTCGACATCGGCGGCGGATCGACCGAAATGGTGCTGGTCGACACAACCGACCCGGTGCCGCGCATTCTCGATTGGCAATCGGTGCCGTGGGGCGTCGTGTCGCTGACCGAAAACATCGGCGAAATTGCCGACACCGACACAGCGCGCGCCGATGCTTATGCGCAAATGCGCCAGCTGGTGCACGCTGGTTTTGCCAGTTTTGCCGCGCGCGTCGATGCCGAACGTGCGGCGCAACCGGACCCGGCCACGATCCGCCTGCTGGGCACCAGCGGCACGGTTACCACGCTGGCCAGCCTGCATCTGGGCCTGCCGCAATATGATCGCAGCGCAGTCGATGGCGTGATCGTGCCAGCCGCATCGATGCGCGCGATCAGCCAGCGGCTGGCCGCGTGCTCGCTGGACGAGCGCATCGCAGTACCGTGCATCGGGCGCGAACGCGCCGATCTGGTCGTGGCCGGGTGTGCGATTCTGGAAACCATTCTTGATATCTGGCCCGCGCAAAGGTTGGGCATTGCCGACCGCGGCATCCGCGAGGGCATTTTGCGTAGCCTGATGGCGACCGCCAGCGATTCGGAAAAAGCGCGGCTGGTCACGCGCCGCCGGGACGCTGGACCAATCAGCGCAAAGTACACTGGGCCCATCGGCGCAAAGGACACAGCATGACCCGAGCCGGCAATGACCCCACCCGCCTGAAAAAGGGCAAGGGCCGGACCGCGTCATCGCACCGCTGGCTGACCCGCCAGATCAACGATCCGTATGTCCAAAAGGCCCGCGCCGAAGGGTGGCGCAGCCGCGCAGCGTACAAATTGATCGAACTCGACGAGAAATTCACACTGTTGAAAGGCGCGCGCCGGGTGCTGGACCTCGGCATCGCGCCCGGCGGGTGGAGCCAGGTCGTGCGTAAGAAAGCGCCGGGCGCCAAAGTGGTCGGAATCGATTTGCTGCCAACCGAGCCGATCGACGGCGTGACCATTTTCGAAATGGATTTCATGGATGACGCGGCGCCTGCCGCACTGAACGAAGCGCTGGATGGCGCGCCCGACCTGATTCTGTCGGACATGGCGGCCAATACTGTCGGGCACAAACAAACCGACCATTTGCGCACGATGGGCCTGGTGGAAACCGCGATCGGTTTTGCGGTGATGCACATGGCGCCGGGCGGCACGCTGGTCGCCAAAGTCTTTGCCGGCGGCACAGACACCGTGTTGCTGGCGCTGTTGAAACGCAATTTCACCACGGTCAAACACGCCAAGCCCCCCGCCAGCCGCAAGGATTCATCCGAATGGTACGTCGTGGCGCAAGGATTCAAAGGCGTCACGGCGACAGCCCCGGATCAGGAATGATTTCCACAGGCTGGGTTTTGCGCGAATCACCGGGCGCGGCCTAAAGGGCATCGCTTTCAAAATTTTACCAAACACCGGAGCAA
>JAYTHT010000671.1:0-2219 GCA_043732365.1 Novosphingobium sp.
CGTGTACGCAGCGTTCCAGGCATTCAGTGATTTGATGGAACCATCGCGCCGGCTGGCGCGCGGTGCCCTGGGTTTGCGCGACCGCTATTACCCCCAGGCCGATCGCATCGACTGGATCCGGCGGTATCACGCGCTGTGCGAAAGCTACAGCCTGGCCAGCGTGATCAGCACGCGCCCGGAATTCGGGATCAAGACGGTGCCGGTGGGCAATGCGATCGTCCCGGTGCGTGAAGAGATTGTGCTGTCGCTGCCGTTTGGCGACCTGATCCATTTTGCCAAGGACACCGTCGACACGCCGCAGCCCAAAATGCTCGTCGTGGCGCCGCTATCTGGCCATTATGCGTCCTTGTTGCGCAACACGGTCGAAGTGCTGTTGCGCGATCACGACGTATATCTGACCGATTGGCGTCATGCGCGCGAAGTGCCGCTGTCCGCCGGCCGGTTTGGGCTGGAGGATTATACCGACTATGTGATCGCATTTTTGCGCCAACTGGGTCCGCACAGCCATCTGTTCGCAGTGTGTCAGCCGTGTGTGCCCGCGCTGGCGGCGGTTGCGGTCATGGCGGGCGAACGCGATCCATGCCAGCCGCGCACGATGACGCTGATGGGTAGGCGAATTGATGTGCGCGAGGCGCCGACCGTGGTCAACGATCTGGCACGCGAATACCCAATCGAATGGTTTGCTGACAACCTGATTTCGCGTGTGCCGGCACGTTATCCCGGCGCTGGGCGCAAAGTCTATCCAGGGTTTATGCAATTCACCGCGTTCATGTCGATGAACCTGGGGCGCCATTTTGAACATTTTCGGCGGCTATATCAGGCGCGGGCCGACAATCGCGATGGCGACGCGCGCAAGATCCACGATTTCTATGTCGAATATTTCTCGGTGCTGGACCTGACGGCGGAATTCTATCTCGAAACGATCGATGTGGTGTTTCAGCGGGCACTGCTGGCCAAAGGCGAGCTGGTATCACCGGGGCCAGCGCGTCGATTGCGCCGCGATCCATCAGACCGCGCTGCTGACAGTCGAGGGCAAACGCGATGACATCTGCGGGGTAGGCCAGACGGCGGCGGCGCATTTGCGGTGCACCGGCCTGCGCCCGCATTTGAAACGCCACCATTTGCAACCCGGCGTCGGGCATTACGGCATGTTTTCCGGTTCGAAGTGAGAAAACGAGATCTATCCGCAAGTCAGGAACCTGGTCCTGGCGATGGGGTTGGCGAGTTATCCGGCAAACCAGGCCCAGATCAGTTTGGCGGTCAGCAGCAGGCTGACCGTGACCAGCAGGGGCCGGATGACAGCCGCGCCGTGCCGTGTGGCCAGATGGCTACCGATCACGGCGCCGGTCATCGCGCCAAGGCCCACGGTCAGGCCGAGCAGCCACAGCACTTGCCCGCCTGTGGCAAACACGATCAGGCTGCCCAGATTGCTCGCGACATTCAGCATTTTGGTCAGCCCCACGGCGCGGGTCAGCCCCATGCCGCGCAACGAAACCAGGCTGGTGGCATAGAATTGCCCCGCGCCGGGCCCGAAGAACCCGTCGTAAAATCCGATTGCGGCAATCACCGGGGCAAAGGCGCGACCACCCAGCCGGGGCGCAACGTCGTGATCGTCCATGCGCGGCGACAGCACGGTATACCCGGCCATCGCGATCAACAGCAGCGGCACGACCAGCGCCAGCGCGTGTCCATCGATCCGCCGGACCAGTAACGATCCGACAATCGCGCCCACCAGACAAAGCCCCGCCAGCGGCAGCCCGGCGCGCAACGACAGCATCCCGGCGCGGCGAAAGCGCCACGTGGCCATGCTGGTGCCCATGATCGATTGCAATTTGTTGGTGCCCAGCACCAGATGCGGGGGCAGGCCGGTGGTGATCAGCACCGGCATCATGATCAGCCCGCCGCCCCCCGCGATCGCATCGACCATGCCCGAAATCACGCCGACCGCGGCCAGCACGCCAAACAGCGCCGGACTGACAGAGACGGGTTCGAGCGTTGCTAGCAAGGTCATTTGCACGCCATGGCAATCGCGCTTAAAGGCCGCAATCCTTTTCCCGTCGAACTGCCTGCACCCATGACCCGTTTTGCTTTCCAAATCCACGCTACCGACGGTCGCGCGCGCACCGGCGTCATCCAGATGCAGCGCGGCGACATCCGCACGCCTGCGTTCATGCCGGTCGGCACCGCGGCCACAGTCAAAGCGATGAAAATGGAGGATG
>JAYTHT010000672.1:0-2216 GCA_043732365.1 Novosphingobium sp.
GATATGGCCAAGGCGATCGACAAGGCGATGGTGATCGATGCGGTCCGCCTGATCGAAAAGCGCGGCGGCAAATCGGGCACCTGGCGCGCGAGCGCCGACTTTCGAAATCCATGCGCGAGCGCCGACTTGCGAAATCCGCGCGCGGGCGCCGACTTGTGAAATCCCTGCGCGAGCGCGGCATGATCGCGCGCGATTCCCCGCTGCCCTTGGCTCAGGCGCAGGCGCGGCTGCTTGCGCTGGCCCCGGCAATCCCGATCGAATGGCGCGAGATCACGCAAACATTGGGCTATTATTGTGCCGAGCCATTGCTGGCCAAGCGTGATCAACCCGCCGCGCCGCTGTCCGCGATGGATGGGTTTGGGATGCGCGCGGCAGACTTGCCAGGTCCATGGCGGATCATCGGGGAAAGCGCCGCCGGGCATCCGTTTGCCGGCACGGTTGGCACAGGCGAAGCCGTGCGGATCAGCACCGGTGCGGTCCTGCCATCGGGCGCCGACATGATCCTGCTAAAAGAGGACAGCGCAACCAATGGCGCGACGCTGGTGCTCGATGGCACTGCGCCCGATCCGACCGAGCGCCACATTCGCCCGCGCGCGATGGATTTTGGCAAGGGCGATGCGATCCTCCCGGCGGGTTGGCGGATTGATGCCGCAACCATCGGCCTGGCGCTGGCCGCGGGGCATGATCGCCTGCCGGTGCGCCGCGCAATTCGGCTGACCGTGATCGACAGCGGTGACGAATTGGCGGCATTGGGGGCCCAACCCGCCTTGCATCAGATACCCGCCAGCAATGGGCCGATGCTGGCCGCGCTGGCCGCTCGCCTGCCTGTTGAAACGACGCGGATCGGGCCGGTGCCCGACCGAATGGACGCGCTGATCGCTGCGTTTGAAGCGGCGCACGATGCCGACGTGATTGTCACGAGCGGCGGTGCGTCGGTCGGCGATCACGACCTGATCCGCCCCGCACTGGCCGCCATGGGCATCGAACTCGATTTCTGGCGTATCGGGATCAAGCCGGGCAAGCCATTGCTGATTGCACGGCGCGGGGGCCAGATCATTCTGGGCCTGCCGGGCAATCCGGCGGCGGCCTATGTCACAGGGTTCCTGTTCCTGCTGCCGCTATTGCGTGCTGCGCTGGGTGCCGGGCGTGTCTTGCCCGCCACAATCATGGTTCCGCTGGCCAGCCCCTTGGGCAAAGGCGGGGGCCGTATGGAATTCCTGCGCGCGCACTGGGACGGCGCGGGCATAACCCTCGATCCGTTACAGGATTCGGGTGCCCTGTCGCCACTCGCCCGGTCCAACGCGCTGGTCGTGCGTCCGGCTGGCGCGGCTGCCATGCCCACAGGAACGCCGGTTCCGGTCTATCTGACCGCGCTCGATTGACGCCCGCACCGAATTGGAGCGCAAAAGCCCTCAAATGCTTGACTTGTTCTGATTGGTTGCCTAATCGTTCTTCATTCGTTCACCAAGTGGTGGGCATTTGACGGGGCGTTTGGGCCCCATAGCGGGAGACCGGGTGATGCTGACGAAAAAGCAGCACGAACTGTTGACGTTCATCCAGGTACGACTGGAAGAGTCGGGCATTTCCCCCTCGTTTGAGGAAATGAAGGAAGCGCTCGACTTGAAGTCAAAGTCGGGTGTGCATCGGCTAATCTCTGCTTTGGAAGAACGCGGCTTTATCCGCCGCCTGGCCAATCGCGCCCGCGCGCTCGAAGTTATCCGCGAACCCGACACCGCCAGTCCGCGCAGCGCCGCACGCGCCGCCGCACCGGTTTCGCTGCACACGCCCAAATCAGCACCGGTCGCGCCACCGCGTCCGGCCAATGATGTGATCGAAGTGCCGTTGCATGGCCGCATCGCCGCCGGCATGCCGATCGAGGCAATGGAAGGCCACACGATGCTGCCGGTCCCTGCCGCACTACTTGGCCCGGGCGAACATTACGCATTGGAGGTTTCGGGCGATTCGATGGTCGAGGCCGGCATTCTGGATGGCGATTTCGCACTGATCCGCCGCACCGATGTGGCGCGCGATGGTGAAATCGTCGTGGCGCTCGTGCGCGGCGAAGAAGCCACGCTCAAATACTTGCGCCGCGAAAAAGGCGTGGTCCGCCTCGACCCCGCCAACCCGGCCTATGAGCCCCAGTTCTACGCCCCCGGTGAAGTCCAGGTGCAAGGCAAACTTGCCGGATTGCTCCGCCGCTATCATTGAGGCACGGT
>JAYTHT010000673.1:0-2213 GCA_043732365.1 Novosphingobium sp.
GGGCGTCCTGCGCTTGGCTACCTGGCGGCGTTTGCAGAGGCGGCAATGGTCGGCGGCCTGGCCGACTGGTTTGCAGTGACCGCGCTGTTCCGGCACCCGCTTGGCCTGCCGATCCCGCACACCGCGATCATCCCGGCCAACAAGGACCGCATCGCCGACAGCCTGGCCACATTCCTGCGCGCCAATTTCCTGACGCCGCAAGTCGTTGCACGGCGACTGCACGGTCTGGATGCGGCGGGGCTGCTGGGTGGTTATCTCGCCAATCCGGCGGCTGCATCGCGGCAGGCGGGCGCGCCGGGGCGCATCGGGGACAGCCTGACCAGCCTGATCGCCGACATTCTGGAAACACTCGATCCCGACAAAGTCGGTCGCCCGGCCAAGGCATTGCTCAAAAGCCAGATCGAACGGATCGATTTTGCCCCGCTGCTGGGCCAGATGCTGGCGGGCATGATCGCCGATGGGCGGCACATGCCGCTGATCGAGGGCGTGCTGCGCCGCGCAGGTCTGCTGCTAGAGGCTAATGAGCCCGTACTGCGCGCGATGATCCGCGATCGCGCCAGCACGCTGATGCGCTGGGCCAGGCTAGATGACCGGCTGGCCAATGCCTTGCTCGATGCGATCTATGCGCTGCTGGCCGAAACCGTGGTCGATCGCGACCATCCGCTGCGGTTGCGGATCGATGAAACGCTGGGCACGCTGGCGCACGATCTGATGCATGATCCCGCGATGGGCGCGCGTGTCGCCCGGATCAAGGCGGACGCGCTGGCCAACCCCGCCTTTGCGGCGTGGCTCGACGCGTTATGGGAACGCAGCCGTTCGGGCCTGATCGCGCTATTGCGCGCGCCGAGTGGGTCGATGGGCGAGTTTGAGTCCGGGATAAATGGCGTTGGGCTGGCAGAATTGGGTCGGGCTTTGGGCAAAGACACGGCCTTGCGGGCAATGGTCAACCGGTTTGCCCGGCGTTCGCTGGCCGGGCTCGCCAACCGCCATGGTGATGATATCGTGCGGATTGTGTCGGAAACGGTGCGCCGCTGGGATGCGCGCACGGTCACGCGGCGGATCGAAAGCGCGGTCGGGCGCGATCTGCAATTCATCCGTATCAACGGCACACTTGTCGGCGGGCTGGTTGGATTGGCATTGCACGCGCTGGATCATTACGTTTAGCATCCGGGTCATGACCACTCCGTTTCGGACAACCGCCCCGTTTCGGACAACTGCCCCGTTTCGGACAACTGAACGCATTGAGTTGCACCAGCCCGTGGTCGCCGATCTTGCCAGCGTGGCGGCGTTGGTCGCGCCCGGCGCGGAACAGACTTGCGACGGCAGTGCGCCGTTGCTGTTGCAGCGCGGCGGGATACCCGTCGATCGGGATCAATTCTCCACAAAATAAGACGGTTACTGACTTCAAACTGTCGCGGCTTTGTCATGCCTGCTGCCTAGTTGCCCGGTGCGCCGCGCAAGACGGCACCCTTTACCCCCGGGGAGCATACCATGACCTTTTCGCACTCGCTTCGCGCGTCGCTGTCGCCGATCGCCCTGATTGCGGCATCGCACTGCGTCCTGGCCCACGCAGCAGAGGCAGTCCTCGTCGCAGATGCGGCTCCAGTTGCCGATGCCGGGCCAGTTGTCGGCTCAGGCGAAGCGATCATCGTTACGGCCAAACAGACGCGTTCGGCAACTGCGGTGACCTCGGCCGAAATACAGAAAATCCTGCCCGGTGTCTCGCCGCTAAAGGCGATCGAAACGCTGCCTGGCGTGCTGTATATTTCGTCTGATCCGTGGGGCAATAACGAACAGAACGCCCAGATCTTCATCCACGGCTTCAATTATCAGCAGCTCGGCTACACGCTCGACGGCCTGCCGTTGGGTGACCAGAACTATGGCAACTATAATGGCCTGTCGCCGCAACGCGCGGTCATTTCCGAGGTGGTTGGCCGCGTCGTGGTTTCAACCGGCGCCGGCGACCTGGGCACCGCATCGACCAGCAACCTGGGCGGCGCGATCGAAGCATTCACGTCCGATCCCAAAAAAGTGTTGGGGCTCGACATTGCCGAGACCGTGGGCAGCTATGGCACATCGCGCACCTTTGGCCGCATCGACAGCGGCGCATTCGGCCCGGGCGGGCACAACACCGCCTATATTGTGGTTGCGCGCCAACGCGCCCGCGCATGGGATTTCAACGGCGTCCAGGGCGGCTGGCAAGTCAATGGAAA
>JAYTHT010000674.1:0-2207 GCA_043732365.1 Novosphingobium sp.
GAAGTGCTGCACGCCCGGATCAATTATGTCGGCCCCGCGATCGATGCCGGCACGCGTCGCCTGACGGTGCGGGCCGAACTGCCCAATCCCGATGGTCACCTGAAACCTGAAACGCTGGCCACGTTTACGCTTTCGTCGGGCAACGACCGCCCATCGGTGACCGTGCCAGAGGCGGCGGTGATTTTTGAAGCCAATACCGCGCGCGTCTGGGTCGCAGATGGCAAAGGCCACCGGCTCATGCTGCGTCAGATCACCACCGGACAAGTCGGCAATGGCACCGTGGAAGTCACCGGCGGGCTGCGCGCAGGCGAAACCGTGGTGACCGCGGGCAGCCTGTTCATCGACCGTGGCGCGAAAAGCGATTGAGGGGCCTTCGCCGATGAATCCGATCGTAAATTTCGCGCTGCGTCAGCGCATCATGATCCTTGCCGTGCTGGGCTTGTTCCTCGTGGCCGGGTTCTTTGCCTTCAAACAGCTGAACATCGAGGCCTATCCCGATCCCGTGCCGCCACGGGTCGAAATCATTGCCCAGACTGCCGGCCTGTCCGCGCAGGAGATTGAACGCACGATCACCATTCCGATCGAAATTCAGCTCGCCGGCATCAAGAATGTCAAAAAAGTCGAGACGATGTCGCTGTTCGGCCTGTCCGACATCCGCGTGCAGTTTACGTACGATTACACATACGAAGAAGCGCAACAGAAAGTCCTGAATCAGCTGTCGCAACTGCCGCCGCTGCCCAATGGGACCCAGCCGGTCATTTCCCCGACCAGCCCGATCGGCGAAATCTACCGTTATCAGGTCACAGGACCCAAAGGCTATTCGGTCACAGATCTCAAGACCATTCAGGACTGGATCCTGCAACGCCGGTTCAAGGCCGTGCCGGGCGTGATCGATGTCAACGGCTGGGCGGGCAAATCCAAGACGTACGAAGTCACGATCGATCAGCACAAACTGGTCGGATATGGCCTGTCGCTCGGCCAGGTGCTGAGTGCGATCAACAACGCCAATGTCAATGTCGGTGGCCAGACGGTCAATATCGGCCCGCAGGCCGCCGTGGTCCGCGGCGTCGGCCTGATCCATTCGCTTGACGATATCCGCAACACCATGGTCGCGCCCAACAATGGCAAGCCCGTGCTGGTCAGCGATATCGCGACCGTGCAGATCGGCAATATCCCGCGGCTGGGCATTGTCGGCCGCGACAATGACGACGACATCGTTCAGGGCATCATCCTGATGCGGCGCGGCGAGGAAAGCCTGCCGACGCTGCAACGCGTTGAAGCCGAAGTCGAAAAAATCAATCACGAGGGCATTCTGCCGCCCGGCGTGCATCTCGACAAAATTTACGACCGTACCGAACTGATCGGCGTCACCATTCAGACGGTGCTGGAAAACATGATCAGCGGCATCGTGCTGATCTTTGCGGTGCAGTGGGTTTTCCTGGGCAGTTGGCGTTCGGCGGTCATCGTGGCGGCGACAATCCCGTTTGCGCTCGCCTTTGCGGTTATCCTGATGGTGGCGCAGGGGGAATCGGCCAATCTGCTATCGATCGGCGCGATCGATTTTGGGCTGATTGTCGATGCGACCGTGATCATGGTCGAAAACATATTCCGACATCTCAGTCAGAATCCCGGCGAACGGTTTGGTCGTGGCTTGCTCGACCGGATGGGCGGCGTACCGACGTTTTCGGGCAAATTGGGCATCATTGCGCTGTCGGCCAGCGAAGTGAACCGGGCGATCTTTTTTGCCGCAGCCATCATTATCGCCGGCTTTCTGCCGTTGTTCACGCTGACCGGGGTCGAAGGCCACATCTTTGGGCCGATGGCGCGCACGTATGCTTATGGGATAATGGGCGGCCTGATCGCCACGTTCACGATCACCCCGGTGCTCGCGTATTTCATGATGCGCGACAAGGAAGAGGAAACCGAAACCTGGCTGGTGCGCAAAATGCGCGGGGTTTACGACCCGTCGCTGCGCTTTGCACTGGCCAACCGGGTCCTGGCGATGGGTGGCATGGCCGCGCTGCTGGTCGCGGCCGGAATCGCAGTGACCAGCCTGGGCCTGGAATTCCTGCCCAAGCTCGAAGAAGGCAATTTCTGGGTCCGCGCGACGATGCCCCCATCGATCGGGCTGGATGAAGCGCAAGTCTATGCCAATCGCATGCGCCATATCCTGATGAAATTCCCCGAAGTAAAAACCGTGGTCAGCC
>JAYTHT010000675.1:0-2206 GCA_043732365.1 Novosphingobium sp.
CTCGGCGTGACGACGGTGGCGACGGGGATCAGTCGCAGCGTGATCGACTGCAACCGCGATCCGTCGGGCGCGTCGCTGTATCCGGGCGCGGCGACGACCGAACTGGTGCCGACAACGACGTTTGACGGCGAACCGTTGTATGCAGGCGCGTTGCCCGATGCAGCGGCGATTGCTGGGCGCAGGTCTGCATATTTCGATCCCTATCACGCCGCGCTGAGTGGCGAAATTGACCGCCTGCGAGCGCAAAATCCGCGCGTCGTGGTTTATGACGCGCATTCGATCCGCAGTCGTATCCCGCGCCTGTTCGACGGCGAATTGCCGCAATTCAACATTGGCACCAACAGCGGCGCGAGTTGCGATGCCGCGTTGACGTCGGCCATCGCCGCACCATGCGCCGCATCGGGGCTGGGCCATGTCGTCAATGGCCGCTTCAAGGGAGGCTGGACCACGCGCCATTATGGCGATCCCGCGCGCGGCGTGCATGCGGTGCAGATGGAACTGGCGTTGCGTGGCTATGTTGCCGAACCCGCGTCGATCGACCCCACGTCATGGCCCGCACCGCTCGCAACGGCGCCCGCCATCGCCCCTGTTCTGCGCCGCGTTATCGACGCTGCGCTTGCCTTTGCCATTTCCGGAGAGCCCGCATGAGCAACCGTTTAGACAATACCCGCGTCATCCGCCCCGCAACCGGCACCACGCTGACGGCCAAATCGTGGCTGACCGAGGCACCTTTGCGGATGCTGATGAACAACTTGCATCCCGATGTTGCCGAACGTCCTGAAGAGCTGGTGGTCTATGGCGGGATTGGCCGCGCCGCGCGCGACTGGGCCAGTTACGACAAGATCGTCGCTGCGCTGACCACGCTGGAGGATGATCAGACGCTGCTCGTGCAATCGGGCAAGCCGGTCGGCGTGTTCCGCACGCATGCCGATGCGCCGCGCGTGCTGATCGCCAATTCCAACCTCGTGCCGAAATGGGCGACGTGGGAGCATTTCAACGAGCTCGATCGCAAAGGTCTGGCGATGTATGGTCAGATGACCGCGGGGTCGTGGATCTATATCGGCACGCAGGGCATCGTTCAGGGCACGTACGAAACCTTCGTGGAAATGGGTCGGCGGCATTATGGCGGCGATCTGGCCGGCAAATGGATCCTGACTGCGGGGCTTGGCGGCATGGGCGGGGCGCAACCGCTGGCAGCGGTGATGGCAGGCGCGAGTTGCCTGGCGATCGAATGCCAGGCCAGCCGCATCGAAATGCGCCTGCGCACCGGATACCTCGATCGCAGCGCGGCCACTTTGGACGAAGCGATGGCGATCATCGACGAGGCCAATGCCGCGAAAAAACCGGTCTCGGTCGGTCTGATCGGCAATGCGGCCGAAATCCTGCCCGAAATGCTGGCCAAAGGCATCCGCCCCGATATCGTCACCGACCAGACGAGCGCGCACGATCCGATCAACGGCTATCTGCCTGCGGGCTGGACCGTGGCGGAATGGATCGAACGGCGCGAACGCGACCCCCAATCCGTCGCCAAGGCGGCCAAAACGAGCATGGCGCGCCATGTCGAGGCAATGCTGGCGTTTCAGGCGCTGGGGGTGCCGACCACCGATTATGGCAACAATATCCGCCAGATGGCGCTCGATGAAGGCGTGATCAACGCGTTTGGTTTTCCCGGATTTGTCCCGGCGTACATTCGCCCGCTGTTTTGTCGCGGCATCGGCCCATTCCGCTGGGCGGCGCTGTCGGGCGACCCGGAAGACATTTATCGCACCGACGCCAAAGTAAAGGAGCTGATTCCCGACAATCCGGCGTTGCACCGGTGGCTGGATATGGCGCGCGAGAAAATCCGGTTTCAGGGGATGCCTGCGCGGATCTGCTGGGTCGGGCTGGGTGATCGGCACCGGCTGGGCCTGGCGTTCAACGAGATGGTCGCGAGCGGCGAATTGAAAGCGCCGGTGGTGATCGGCCGCGATCACCTCGATTCGGGGTCGGTCGCCAGCCCCAACCGCGAAACCGAGGCAATGCTGGATGGATCGGACGCGGTATCCGATTGGCCGCTGCTCAATGCGTTGATCAATTGCGCGAGCGGGGCGACGTGGGTGTCGCTGCACCATGGCGGCGGCGTCGGCATGGGGTATTCGCAGCATTCGGGCATGGTGATCGTCGCCGATGGTACGCCAGAGGCGGCGCGGCGGATCGAGCGCGTGTT
>JAYTHT010000676.1:0-1002 GCA_043732365.1 Novosphingobium sp.
ACGGCCTTTCCGGCGAACGGCGGCATTGCGTCAACCGGGGCTTATTCGATCTGTTCGGTGCTGGCGGCCAATTCGGCAGCAGCGGGCGTGACCGTGCTGACCAATGGCGTGCTCGAAAACGTCAAGGGTCACCAATTGCCAGGGGCTCCGAATTACAAAGTCACGATCGGCGCGCAATACGAATTGCCGATTGGCCGCATGATGCTGACGCCGCGTTTCGATCTGCATTTTACCGGGGAATCAACGGGCAGTATCTTTAACGGCGCGGTCAATGCGGTGCCTTCGTATATTCAACTCAACGCGCAGGTCCAGCTCGATGGGCCTGATCATAAATGGTATTTGCGCGCATTCGTTGAAAACCTGACCAATAACAATGCGATTACCGGCGAATATGTCACCGACCAGTCGTCGGGCCTGTTCACCAACGTATTTTCGCTCGATCCACGCCGCTTTGGCGTCGGAGCAGGCGTAAAGTTCTAACGGGCTTGGGGGGCCGGCTTTGCAAATAGGCCGGTTTGGGAGAAAACGCCGGGGGCCGCAGGTCTCCGGTGTTTTTTTATGCCGGATTGTCTCAATGTCCGACCCGAAACTTACGTTTCGCAAATTCGGTACCGGCCCGCTCCCGACTGCGAAACTCGCTCTATGGCGAGTTTCGCAGTCAAATTTTCAGTACGGGCGCGCGATATATCGAGCACGGTCAGGTAATTGTGCAACTCGTTGGTTTCCAACCGGGCCAGCAACGGGTTTTCGTGAAACGGGATCAGTGCCTCGGCCACTGCGACCGCCCACGGCGCGTCGGCATCGAACAGCACGTGCAGGCCAAACGCCGCCGGAATCTGCGCATACAGCAACCGGCGCGACCCGGATTCGGCACGGCGGCAGAAATCCTCGATGGCGGTTAATACACCGTTTTCCGGTCCGCCCGCCTGCAACGCCCACGCAAATTTGCCCGCGCCGCGATAGCCCCGGTCGATCCGGTACCCCGGGTCATCGAGCGTGACC
>JAYTHT010000677.1:0-1003 GCA_043732365.1 Novosphingobium sp.
TGCGCGCATTATCTTGTTTCCTGCTTATTTTGCCGGCGCGGCTTATTGGCCCAGTCCTCGCTGGGCAAGACCGAATGGCACTATCTTGTTATCAATATCGTGGCCGATGTCGGCGCTGCCCAGCCATTCGAGGCCATGCCGCGCGCACCAGTCCTGCACCATCTGGTCAACCGTCATGCTGAATTCCCGCTCGTTTTGCGGAACATCGCAAATCCGTCCGATGCGAATGCCGGCAGCGCCGATGCTCGCCAGCGCAGACGTGACATGAAACAATAGCCGGTCGATCGCGTACAAATGCTCGGCAATTTCCTCAAGCAGCACAACATGCCCCGCCAGATCGGGCATCAGCGGCGTGCCGACCAGCATCGCCAGCGTCATCAGATTGAACGCCGCAACCGGCCGCGAATCGAGCCCAGCCTCCAGCCCCGCTACGTCACCAGACAACCAGCCGAGCACCCGCCGAACCGCCAGTTCGCCGCCGTCGCGGCGGATATCGGCAGGCATCGGCGCATGGACCGCACGCCCAACGCCTGCGCGATAGAGCCCGCCCAGCATCGTCCCGGCATCGGAATAGCCCAGAAACAGTTTGTGCTGTGCCACTGGCCCCAGCCGTTCCATCGCCGCCTCGGCAATCCGCACCGCGCCATAACCCCCGCGCGCAAACCACACCGCATCGCAATCAGGATCGTTGGCGCATTCCACAAATGCATCGAGCCGCAAGGCATCTGACCCGGCAAAATGCCCGTGCGTGGCAAAACACTGCGGGTGGAAATCGAGCGAAAGCCCCGGATAGTCCCCCGCCAGCGCGACAACGCGGGCGGCATCGTCGCGGGGTAACGGCGTGGACGGGGCACACAGGCGAATACGCATCGCCATGTCCAATAGTCGCAATCTGTACGCCTGCAAGCGGATCACGCGCTGGACTGGCCCCGGGTTTGTTGTAGGAACGCGGTACCATGACCACCATCGCCCAAACGATCGCCGCACAGCCCACAGCCCAACC